>JANMSA010000099.1:0-1915 GCA_031388865.1 Acidobacteriota bacterium
GCTGGCTGTGCTGCTTGCGGCTCAGCTCACGCTCCACAACCATTCCCTCGTTCCTGAGGGCGGTGCGCCCGCCCTCACCTGTGCCGTGTGCGCATTCGGTGCCGACGGAAGCTCGCTCGACACTCTTCTCCCGGCGTCCGCGCTGGTCGCTCTTGGACTGGTCGCCACACTCGTGGAAGCCCCGGTCCTCGCCATGCGCCGCCTGGTCCGTACCGGTCGCGCTCCTCCCGTGCGCTAGAGCTCACGCTCCAGCCACCCGCAGCAACGGAGGATGAACCATGACCCGACGCGGTCTCGTGATTTCTGCATTTCTCGTGATTCTCATCGCTGCTTTCCCTGTCACTGCCCAGGAAGCCGAACGCATCTCCCGCCTCGAACAGAAGCTCGACGAGTTGCTCCGGCAGGCCGAGTCCATCCGCCAGGAGTTGAACGCTCTCAAGGGCAGCGAAGCCCCCACCGAAGACCTGGCCGCGATCGACGTCGCGGACACGCCCGATCAGACTCCCCAGCTCACGGATGTCGAGACAGTGGAAAACCAGGGGAGCGCCGGCGCCGGCAAGGCTCTCAACCCGGACATTTCGGTCATCGGCACGTTCCTCGCGCATGGCGGGGACAACCTCGAGGAGCGCTCGCCCATCGCCCTCGACGAAGTCGAAGTGGCGCTCGAAGCGTTCATTGATCCGTACGCCAAGGGCCGCTTCTTCATCGCCATCACTCCGGAAGAGGTGGACGTCGAGGAAGGCTATGCGCAGTTCGTCACGCTGCCGTGGGGTCTCACGGCGAAGGCAGGGAAGACCAAAGCCACCTTCGGCAAAGCGAACACCTGGCACACGCATACCCGTCGCTGGGTGGATCAGCCGCTCGTCGTCACGCGCTTCCTCGGCGAGGAGGGTCTGGCCGACGTCGGCCTCTCCGTCAGCAAGTCCATCGACAACCCGTTCGGGGCGTTCATTGAGGCGACCGCGGAGGTCTACAGCGGCGACGTCGAGGGCTCGTTCGGACGCAGATCCGACAACGACCTGCTCTACAACGCACACCTCAAGCTCTTCCGCGACCTCACCGAGAACAGCAACATCGAGGTGGGGACGAGCTGGGCGCGCGGCACGCTGCCCGAGGGTGAGGGGCACAATCGGCTGGCGGGGGTGGACCTGACGTATCGCTGGAAGCCATTGTCGCGGTCGATCTACAACTCGCTGACCGCGCGCGTGGAGGCTCTCGCGAATGAGCGCAGCGACTTCGGCCGGACGCTGTACGGCTACTACGGATCTCTCGACTACCAGATCGCACGCCGCTGGTTCGCTGGTGCACGCATCGACCGCGCGGATGGCTTCCAGGATGACGCCCGCTTCAGCGACCGCGGAGTGTCCGCGACGGTCACTTTCTGGCCGTCTGAATTCAGTCAGGTCCGCGGCCAATACCGGCGGACCACCATGGGCATCGGCCCCAGCTTCGACGAGTTTTTCCTCCAGCTGCAGTTCGCAATCGGCGCGCATGGCGTGCATGTGTTCTAGGAGATCGAGTCCATGAAACGAGCCCTCGTTGCTCTCGCACTCTCGCTGCTCGCCGGCAGCTCATTCGCCGCGCCCGCGAAACTCGAAGTGGTTACCTCCAGCTCCGACCTCGCCTCGATCACGCGCGAGGTTGGCGGTGAGTTCGTCCAGGTCACGTCCATCGCACGCGGCTATCAGGATCCTCACTTCGTCGAGCCCAAGCCCAGCTTTCTGCTCCTGCTCAGGAAAGCCGATCTGCTGGCGGTGATCGGACTGGACCTCGAGATCGGCTGGCTCCCGCCGCTCATCGACCAGAGCCGCAATGCGAACATCCGTGCGGGCTCGCGGGGATATCTCGACGTCTCGCGCGGCGTGGAGATCCTCGATCGTCCCAGTGGCTCGGTGAACCGCTCCATGGGCGACGT
>JANMSA010000107.1:0-16122 GCA_031388865.1 Acidobacteriota bacterium
GGATCGCGAGGAGCGGCCGGACGTCGACTCCATCTACATGCAGGCCGTACAGATGATGACCGGGCACGGCGGCTGGCCGATGTCGATGTTTCTCACACCGTCGGGTGCGCCCTTCTTCGCAGGGACGTACTTTCCACCCGAGGATCGTCACGGCATGCCCAGCTTCCGGCGCGTTCTCTCGCATGTCGTGAACGCCTATCGCTCGAAGCGCTCGGAGGTGGAGGAGGCGTCGAAGGAAGTGCAGGCGTCGCTCTCGAGTCAGCTGCGCGTGCGTGGCCGCGGCGGGGCGGTGACAAGCCAGCAACTCGACGCTGCGGCGGCCCGGATCGCTTCGGGATACGACCGCGTCAACGGCGGCTTTGGCGGCGCTCCGAAGTTCCCGCCATCCATGTCGCTCGACTTTCTGATGCAGGTTGCCGATCGGAATGACGACGCCGGCCTGCGCGAGATCATCGTGAACTCGCTCACGAAGATGGCTCGTGGCGGAATCTACGATCAGGTGGGCGGCGGATTCCATCGCTACTCCGTCGATGCCCGCTGGCTCGCTCCGCACTTCGAGAAGATGCTGTACGACAACGCCCTCCTGGCCCGGTTGTACACACGCGCCTGGCAGTGGACGAAAGAGCCCCTGTTCGCCCGGATCGCGAACGAGATCCTGGGCTTCGTGGGCCGTGAGATGACATCCCCGGAAGGCGCGTTCTACTCGACCCTCGACGCCGACTCGGAAGGGGAAGAGGGGAAGTTCTACGTCTGGACCCGCGCCGAGGTGATGGATCTGCTGGGCTCCGAAGAGGGCCGCGTGTTCTGCGCGCTTCATGACGTCAGCGAGGGCGGGAACTGGGAGGGACACAACATCCTGAACATTCCGCGGGACCCGGCCAGTGTCGCCGCGGACCTCGGCATCACACTCGATCAGCTGACCGACATCGCTTCACGTGGCAAGTGCAAGCTGTACGGCGTCCGTGCGCAACGCGAGTGGCCAGGCCGTGACGAGAAGGTGCTCGCAGGGTGGAACGGGTGGATGCTGGCCGCGTTTGCGGAAGCTGCGCTCGCATTCGATCGCTATGACGAAATTGTGCGCAAGAATGCAGATTTTTTGTTAACGAGAATCGTGGACGGTAAATTGACACGTCACGCAAAGATCCCCGGATTGCTCGAGGACTACTCGGGCGTGGCCTGGGGACTCACGCTGGCGTACGAAGCCACGGGTGAGCGTCGCTACCTCGACGCCGCGGCTGGCCTCACCGATCAGATTCTGTCCCGCTTCCGGGATGAGGAGAACGGCGGCTTTTATGACACGCCGATCGATCACGAGCGGCTCATCACCCGGCCTAAGGATCTCTTCGACAACGCCACCCCTGCTGCGAACTCCGTGGTCGCGGACGTCCTCGTTCGACTCGCCCTTCTGTACGGGAACGAAGAGTATGTGCGCGTCGCAACGGAGACGCTCGAGGCGACTTTTCCGCTCATCGAGCGTTACCCATCTGGCTTCGGCTTCCTCCTCGGGGTCGCAGAATGGCGTGCGGGACAGCCGAAAGAGCTCGCGCTCACGGGCGATGCCGGCACGCTCCTGCGCGTCATCGGTGAAACGTATTTACCGCACCGTGTGCTCGTCCGCGGTACGCAATCCGCCGATTTGCCGCTCATGGAGGGCCGGGCCGCCGGAAAGACGCTCGCTTACGTCTGCGTCGGGTATGCGTGCGAGGAGCCATCGAACGACCCGGAGCGCCTGCGCGCACAATTGGGCGGACAACGGTAGCGCTGATGTGAGACGCGCCAGGCACTCTCTATCTTCACGAGTGTGGTGCCTCACAAATACCGATGCGTGATTCGGCGCGATGGAGGCTCCCAAGTTTTTTTCAGGAGCTACGAGTCGCGATGAGCAACTCCAGTCCTCACTCAATTCGACGAGACCCATCCCATCGAGATCCTTCTCCCCCGCGCACGGGGGTGAAGGATCTCGATGGGGGAGTGTGTCGCGAGACCCGCCGAGCCTCGTTAGGAGTCTCTCGCGGCAGAAACCGCTCCTCAGACGAAGAGCGTCGCGGAGGCGGAGCAACCAGCGCTGCCGGCCGTGCCGGCCTAGGCCGCGTCGTCGTCCAGGGGTGTGGAGTACCGAAGCAGGCAGCCGACGCCACCAAGCTCCATGAGCACGTCGCTGTGCTGAACGAGCTCCACCTCGAGTGACTGCCGCTCCGCGAGCTTGATCATCACCTCTCTGAGGTTGGCAGATTGCAACTCGCTCGAATCGCAGTCCGGACAGTGTGCCGGCGCAGACAACGTCGCGGCGGCCCATCCGCAGTTCCTGCAGCGCCACGCCGGCCCGGGCTCGAACGCCCTGGCCATGACGAGGATATCGGCCTGGCTGCGACGCAAAGCCTGCATCGTCGCGGCGGGTCCTGCTGCGGCCAGTCCGCCGCGCCGGAGCGCGCTCACCAGCTTCGACACTGCATCGTGTGATTCCTGTTGTGCCCGGTCAATGAAGCTCGACAATGTAGCCGTCACCACGTCTGCCACCTGCGCGCTCGCCGACGCCGGGACGACGTCAATCAGCTTTGCTTGAAGATGCCTGGGCAGGCGGTTCCGGATGCGGGCGGTCATCCGCGGACTACCGGCCAGGATGAGGTGCGTGTGCCCGGCTGCCGCCATCAATTTCTCCAGGAGCTCGACCTTCTCCTTCAGGAATCGCTCGTCCCGGTCGCGACGATGGTTCTGGTAATGCTCGCGTGTCCACTCGCTCCCGACGCGGTCGCGCAACTCCGGCCGCTCGGCCCAGAGCTCTCGCGTGATTGCCCCGAGCGTCACCTCGAGGATCCGCACGCGATCTTCCGTTGAGATCATCACGATGTATCGGTGGTACGTGTCTTTGAGCTCGACCAGATGATAGATGTCCGGCGTCGAGCTGACCGACAGTCGATTGGGAAGCGGCACCTGGAACTGCAGACCCAGGAAGAAGGGCTGCTTGCCCGCGCGTGCGAACGCCGCCACACCTCGCGTCGCCAGCCGGAGCTCCGTGTCGAAGTAATGCTTGATGGCCTCGAATGCCACGTCGAAGTCGTCGCGTTCCTGCCCACTGAGAACCTTCTGGATCGCCCGGACGCGCCGGTCGAACAGGAGCGGCTCCAAGCCGTCGTTGCGCTCGACGTCACGATGGGCATAGCAACTCACGATCGGTGCCGCGGTCTCCTCGAGCGTGATGAGTGTTCGGATATGGATGCCGAGTTGATTGAGATCCATCCCGTGGGCTACCGGCTTACTGGTGACTCCCTGAAGTGCCTGCATGACTGACCTCTCTGAAGTGTCCCTGTTCCTGATTGGATCGATGTCGTGTCGCATCGCCCGTTTGATGGACCGCGTTTGCGGAGCTGCTCACGGCGGTTGCTGCTCCAGTTCTTCATCCGCGCTGCCTCTTCGTGATGTTGCGGCCTGCGACGACACGCATCAGGCGGCAGGGCGGTTCAGGCTCACGGATCGTTGACCTGTTCGCAATGTAGGTCCTCGGCAACCTGTCGTCCATTAGAAACTTATGACGCAATTCGTAGATAAATCCGTTGTATCGTTTCCCTCATGGAATGGCTCAATTACCATCACCTCTTCTATTTCTACATCGTCGCAAAGCAGGGCAGCATCACCCAGGCAAGCAAGGAGCTTCGCCTCGCGCATCCCACGATCAGCGCTCAGATTCACCGGCTGGAGGAGGTTCTCGGCGAGAAACTCTTCGAGCGGAAGGGCCGCCGGCTGGTGCTCACAGAGTTTGGTCGGGTCGCCCTCCGCTACGCAGACTCGATCTTCTCCCTTGGGCGCGAGTTCATGGACGTCGCCCGGGGCCGGCCGAGCGGAAGTCCGATGCGCTTCGTCGTCGGGATCTCGGACGTCCTCCCGAAATCCGTCGTGTACCAGATCCTGGAACCGGCGTTCCGCCTTGAAGCTGACGTACGCGTCATCTGCCGGGAGGGGTCGGTGGAAGGGTTCATGGCGGAGTTGGCCACGCATACGGTCGATGTCGTCCTCTCGGACGCCCCAGCCGGGCCCGGCACGTCCGTGAAGGCGTTCAATCATCCGCTCGGCGAGTGCGGCACCGCTTTCTTCGCGGCACCCGCGCTCGCCAGGACCATACGGCGCGGGTTCCCGCGTTCACTCGACGGCGTCCCCTTTCTCTTCCCGGGCGCGAACTCGGCGCTCCGCCGAACGCTGGACGAGTGGTTCGACTCCCTGAACATACGGCCCAGGGTCATCGCTGAAGTGGATGATGCCGCGCTCGCGAAAATTGCCGGAGAGGCGGGCCTGGGTGTCTTCCCCGCGCCCGACGTGGTGGAGGAGGAAGTTCGCCGTCGTTACAAGGTGGATCTCATCGGTCGCGCCGAGGAAGTGCGGCAGCGCTTCTACGCGATCTCAGTCGAGCGGAAGATCAGACATCCCGCGGTGGCCGCCATCAGCGAGGCAGCGCGAAAGCACATCTTTGCTTGAGACGGGGGTCGCTCTAAGCTCCAGGTGACCGCCGTCACCTCGTTCCGTGACCTTACCCCCCATCCCCTGACCGGGCTGCTGCCATTCTCACTTCCGCATGAGGAGGCACGCTTGAGAAACGAGATCACGCTGGCATTCGTCGGAGCAGGGGGAGATGGCGCGGTGGCCGCGAGCGACATCATTGCCGCGGTTTGCGCCGGCGAGGGGTTGCACGTCATCAAGACCGAGGCGTATGGACCGCAGATCCGCGGTGGCGAGTCGTCGGCGACCATCCGCGTGAGCTCCGTCCCCATCTTCGCGCAAGCGGATCGCGTGGACGTTCTCATGGTGTTCCAGTGGGCCGACCTCGCGCGCTTTCGCGACGAGATCGTGCTGGCGGATGACGCCCTCGTCCTCCACGAGCCTGCCGATCCAGTTCCGTCGGAGGTAGCCGCTTCCGGGTGGACTCTCGTTCCCTTCCCGTTCGCGCAGTTGAGCCGCGACGCCGGAGCTCCAAAGAGCAAGAACATCGTTGCCGTCGGAGCGGCGATGGCTCTGTGCGGACTCCCCGCGGGCGCGGCGCGAGCCGCGATCACCAACCGCTTTGCCAGGAAAGCACCAGCCGTCGTGGAGGCCAATCTCCGCGCATTCGATCTCGCGGCTGAGAGAACACCCGACGTTTTCCGGCGGATCGACTACACGCCGTCAGCATCACGGCTGCTCATGTCCGGCAACGAGGCGTGCGCCGTCGCCGCAATCGACGCGGGATGCCGCTTCTTCGCCGGATACCCCATCACACCATCGACCGAGATCCTGCAGTACCTTGCGGAATGGCTTCCCCGGCTCGATGGAACGGTGCTGCAGACGGAAGACGAGCTGTCCGCGATCGGCGCCGTCATCGGCGCGTCCTTCGCTGGAAAGAAAGCGCTCACGGCGACGTCCGGCCCCGGACTGTCGCTCATGTCCGAACTGCTTGGCCTGTCCGCGATTGCGGAGATTCCGACGGTCATCATCAACGTTCAGCGCGGAGGCCCGTCGACGGGAAGCCCGACCAAGAGCGAGCAGTCGGATCTCGCGCATGCGCTCTACGGCAGCCACGGCGACACGCCACGCGTCGTCATCGCCTGCTCGGATGTCGAGGAGTCGTACCACTCGACGATCGATGCCTTCAACATCGCCGAAGAGTTCCAGGTGCCGGTGATCCTGCTCTCCGATCAATCGATCGCCCAGCGAAGACAGTCCATCGACATCGACGCACTGCAGCACGAGGTCATTCCGCGCAGGGTAGCCAGCGGCGGCCAGGACTACCGCCGCTACGCCTTCACCCCCGACGGCGTCTCGCCCATGACCATCCCTGGAACCAAAGGCGGCATCTACCAGACCAACGGCCTCGAGCATGATGAGTATGGTCGTCCCAGCGCGATGTTCGGTACGCACGAGCAGATGAACACCAAGCGCTTCCGCAAGCTCGAAGCGATCGCAGACCGCTATCCGCTGTTCTCGCGCTTCGGCGCGCAAGACCCGGACATCGGCATCCTCTGCTGGGGCTCTTCGGCCGGCACGGTGCGGGAAGCGATGGCCACGATGGAACGCGAGCGAATCCGAGTGGCGGCCTTCGTTCCCCGCATGCTCATGCCTCTCCCGGTCAGCGCCCTGCAGGAGTTCATCGACGCCTGTGGGCAGACCCTGGTCATCGAGCTCAGTCACTCGGCGCAGTTTCACCACTATCTGCGTACGCAGGTCGACCTTCCACGCGCACGCACCCGGGTCTATGCGCGATCGGGAGGGAAGGCACTGTCTGTCGAAGAGGTCCTCCGCGAGGTTCACTCGATGATCGGGCCGATGTCTACGGCCAGTCTGGAAGCATGCACCGTCGAAGAGGTGATGGCATGAGCGCGAACGAACTGCATCCATGGGGTGACTTCAAGACGGACCTGAAGCCAGTGTGGTGTCCCGGCTGCGGAGACTTCGGCGTTCTCAACTCCCTTTACCGCGCGCTCGCCGAATCGGGACTGGAGCCGCACGAGACTGTGGTCGTCTCCGGGATCGGATGCTCTTCCCGTCTGCCGGGCTACGTCGAAGCCTACGGGCTCAACTCCCTCCACGGCCGGGCGCTGCCGATTGCAACCGGCGTCAAGCTCGCGTCGCCGGAGCTCACGGTGCTGGCGGTTGGCGGTGACGGCGATGGGCTTGCCATTGGAGGCAATCACTTTCTCCACACCGCACGGCGGAACGTCGATCTCACTTACGTGATGATGGACAACGAGATCTATGGGCTCACGAAAGGACAGGCTGCACCGACCACACCGGCGGGCGACACCACGAAATCCACGCTCTACGGCAATCCTGAGCCGGCGATCGACCCGTGCGCATTCGCCATCGCCATGGGTGCCACCTGGGTGGGTCGCGCGTTCTCCGGCGACGTCAAGGGAACGAACCAGCTCATGAAGGCTGCCATCCGCCACCCCGGCTTCGCCTTTCTGAACGTCATCTCACCGTGCGTCACCTGGCGTGGGGATGAACAAACGAAGGAACTGCGCGCCAGGCTCCAGCCCGTCCCTCCGGATCATGACCCTTCCGACCGCGAAGCAGCGACGCGCCTCACGGGACCGTCCGAGGCTCTCATCGCCGGCGTGCTGTACGAGGTCCGTCGCCCGACACTCCTCGAGCAGATGGCCTCGATCCGAAGCAAAGCAGGGAGCGGCGCGACGCGGGAGGAGATGCTGGCGAGGTTCCGTCCCGGGGTGGGATAGGCACCTTCTAATCTTTCAAATGGGAAGAGGGAACGGTTCACCACAGAGCCGCAGAGGACACAGAGGTCCACAGAGAAGTATCTGCCTTTGACTTCTTCCGTCCCACTCTGTGCTACTACGTCGCGTTTCTGTGCGCGTCACGGGGGATCCCCCTCATCCGCCTTCGGCACCTTCTCCCCCGATGCGGGGGAGAAGGCTCTCGAATTCAACGTACGCAGAGCCGCATGCAGCTCTCGACTATGAGCCTCCCGACGAGACCCTTCTCCCCCGGGCCGGGGGAGAAGGTGCCGAAGGCGGATGAGGGGAATCCCTTTCAGCAGAGGCGTTTGGTTGCGGCTCCGCTGCGCTGTGCTCTCTGTGACTCTGTGGTGAGTCCCCCGTGCGAACGTGCCGAATCCGGGGAGTGTCATTAGAACTACATCCCGAGCAGAACCATCGCCGTACCGACGACGACGATCACCCCGCCGGCAGCAGCCTGGCCGAAGCGTTCGATCCATGGAAACTGCAGGCGGCGGGCGCCGTAGTGCGTGAGCATCACCAGCGAGACCATCGTTCCGATGGTGGCGAGCTCGTAGACGGCGATCACGGCGGTTACGGCTGCCGGACCCCGGACCATGGCCGCGAAGACGAGCGGCATGAGTGCGACACAGATATCGAGGCTGAAGATCACGAAAAGGGACCCTGCCGTGACCGGGCCATGCCAGTGACGGTGATGGTGTCCGGAGAAGCTGCGCCGCAGACCCCAGATCAGATACACGGCCCCGAAGGCGATGAGCAGCAGCGTCGCCTGCTCAGCGAGAAGCGACCCGATGCGTTCGATGCCCCGCAATCCGACAAAGGAGGCCATCAGCGCCAGCACGGCCGACACCGTGACGTGCCCCATTCCACAGAGGATCGTCGTCCGGATGATCTTTCCGGCCGGCCACTGGTTGGCTCGTCCCAGCGCGGCGAACGGCATCCAGTGATCAGGGGCAAGGGTATGAAGAAAACCAACCGTGGCTGCACCGGCGATCAGCGCTGACAGCATTGTGGCGTCGTTCATGCGGCCGGTGTTTCCTCCGCACAAGCGCGCTGCAGCTCGAGCCAGGCCAGCCACAGTTCGACTCCCAGACCCGCGTGAGCGGACATGGAGATGACTCGCGGGTTCGGCATGACCCGGGAGATGGCGTCAAAGATGGCCGGCAGCCGTATGTGAGGAAGGTGCGGAAGCAGGTCGGTCTTCGTCAGCAGCACGAGATCCGCTTTAGCGAACATGGTCGGATACTTGAGCGGCTTGTCCTCGCCTTCGGTGACGGAGAGAGCGACGACATTCACGTTCTGCCCGAGGTCGTATACCGCGGGACAGACGAGATTGCCGATGTTCTCGATGACCAGATAGTCGAGCTCGTGCAGGTCGAAGTGGTGCAGGGCCTTGTGCACGACCTCGGCATCGAGGTGGCAGGCGGTGCCGGTGTTGATGGAGGTCGCGCGGATTCCAGCCGCCTTCAGGCGGTCGGCATCATTCTCCGTTGCGAGATCTCCGGCGATCGCGGCGATGCGCAGCTGGCGCGAGCTGTTTCGCGCCGTGGCCTCGAGGATGGCTGTCTTACCCGCGCCGGGTGAGCCCATCAGGTTGACGCAGAACACTGCGTGGTCACGGAAGTGCTTTCCGTTGTGAGCTGCTGCCGAATCGTTCTTTGCGAGAATTCTCTCGTGCAGTTCGACCGGCACGATGCTGGTGTCGCCACAACCACAGTCCTGACACATGGCTAGGTCCTTCCTTCTATTGTCATGGAAACGTTGTCGCTCTTCTCTGGAGCTACTTGGGCCGCAGGGGTCACGAAAGACTCATGCAGATCCGGAACGGCGAGCTCGATCCGCGCGAGGACGATCTCGTCACCGCGCGTGAGCGCGACCGGCACTCCGCACGAGGGACACTGGAGAACCGAGCCGCGGGCGACGATTTCTTCGCAACGCGGGCAAGCCCATTGCGCCTGGACTGGCGTGATCTCGAGAGTGGCCTGCGCGCAGACCGTGCCTTCACGGAAGACGTCGTATGCCGTCGCCAGAAGACCGATGTCCACGCCCGCCAGATCGCCGATCTCGATGCGGATGTGACGGACCTCCGCGCCGGAAGCGACGCTGGCTCTGGTCATGGCTGCGCCGACGGAGTCGACCAGGGCGTGGATGATCGAGTATTCGTGCATGGGGTCACTTTGCCGCGAACACGGGCGGGCGCTTCTCGAAGAAAGCGGTAATCCCCTCCGCGAAGTTGGACCCGTTCGCGATCGCGGCGAGCTGCTCCAGCTCCTTATCGAGGTGATGGTCGAGCCGGTCCATCCCCGCCGCCTGGTTGATCAGCTTCTTGGCGATGCTCAATGCTTCAGTGGGGCCGGCGGCGAGTTGCTTCGCCACATCGCGCACGGCCGCGTCGAACTGGGGCGCAGGGTAGACCTCCGTGACCAGCCCCCACTGCATTGCGCTGTGCGCATCCAGTTTCGGATTGAGCAGCACCAGCTGCATCGCGCGGCGCAGCCCGATGAGCTTCGGCAGGAAGAAGGTAGAGCTCTCCGCGCCGGTGAGTCCGGTCTTCGCGTACGCCCATTCGAATGACGAGCGGTCCGAAGCAAGGACCAGGTCGCAGGCCATGGCCAGGCCGAATCCGCCTGCCGCGGCAACACCATCCACCGCGGCGATCCACGGCTTCGAGGCGCGCCGGATCTCCGAGATGGCGCTGTGCAGGTACTCCAGGATCTGCTTGAAGATCGCGCCGTAGCCCGCCGGTTGCACCGAGGTTCCGAGATCCGGCAGGAGATAGCCGAGATCGGCGGAGTCGCCTCCGGCACGAATGTACTTGAGGTCGGCCCCGCTGCAGAACACGCCCCCGGCGCCGCGCAGCACGACCACGCGGATCAGCGGGTCGCGTGAGAGTTGCAGCCCAGCCCGGCGCAGATCGCGGGCAGTCTCGACGTCGAGGGAGTTGAATCGCGCGCGCCGATCGATCGTGAGGACTCCCACGCCGCCGTCGATATCGACTCGGATGTTCGTCACGCGCTGGCCCTCAGAAGCGGGCGGCGGAGGTCGGACTCGCTGGTGGCGAGCAGATGAATCGACCGCTTCATCAGCGGTCCCCAGGCCGTGTGAAAGACCCACTCGCGATGTGCGTACGCGTATGCTTTCACGATGTCGGTCGCCCCCAGCGCACGAGCATCGGCCGCGAGCGGTGCCACGGCGAACGGGTCGGTGCGGAGGAGGATGGGACCGTGGTCGACGCGTTCATCGACCCAGTGCGCGGTGGCGCGAGTGTGAGTCTCGCCGGCCGCGATCGCATCACGGGTGGAGCGGAGACCGACGTAGCGGCGTGCGCCTGCGGCGTTGGTGAGGGCCAGGTCGCTGTCGTGCAGGTTCACGATCCTTCCTGAGAAGGCCTCGAGCATCGGCGCGGTGAGGATCCGGAGGTAACAGTCCAGGACGACGAGATCGACGTCGAACGCCTTCAGGTAGAAGGCTGTGTCGGCGTCATACTTTCGCCGCAGCTCGAGGTTCTTCGGAGGGTGTGTCCGCGCGACGCAGGTGATTCCTGCGTCGACGATCTCCTCGCGCTCGGGAAAGTCGCGTTCCGTGGAAACGACACAGGCGAGCTCGTAGAGAGATCCTCGAACGGGATCGTTGAGCAGCTCACGCACGCCCGGAGCGCGCTTCGAGCAGAGCAGTGCAACGCGGAGAGGAGTCGGGTTCAACATATACGTGGCAACGGCTCGCCATCGGATTCGATGAGGAGCCTTCTCCCAAAGCCGGTATCGAGGATCACGGACCCGGCGTGGTCCGAGATGCAGTGGCCGACGATTGCGGCGTCGCGTCCGAGCGGGTGTGCACGGAGTGCGGCGAGCACCGCATCGGCGGCGACGCCACGGACGCCGATCAGCGCCTTCCCTTCGTTCGCGACCTGCAGAGGGTCGATGCCGAGCATCTCGCTGGCCGAGCGCACCGCGTCGCGGATGGGGACGAATGGTTCGTTCAGGATGATGCCGACGCCGCTCTTGGTGGCCATCTCGGAGAGGGCGCTGGCCACTCCTCCGCGCGTCGGGTCCTTCATGGCCACGAGGTTTTGGCCTCCCGCCATCATGGCGGCCGTGATCATCGTGTTCAGCGGCGCCACATCCGACAGCAGCGTCCCGTGCAGGCCGAGGTCGTGCCGCGCCGACATGACGGCCATGCCGTGGTCGCCGATGGTGCCGGTCACCAGAATCACGTCGCCGGCTCGCAGCCCGCAGTCCCGGACCAGATGTCTCGTGAATCCGAAACCGGCCGTGTTCACGACGATTCCGTCCAGCTCTCCGTGACCCATGACCTTCGTGTCGCCGGTCACGACAGTCGTTCCGGCCTCGCGACACGCCGCGACCATCGACTCGTGAATGCGCTCCAGAAGCTCCATGGAGAAACCGCTCTCGATGACGATGCTGCAGGTCAGGCCGGCGACATCTGTCGCTCCCATCATGGCCAGGTCGTTCACGGTTCCGCAGATGGAGAGTCTTCCGATGTCGCCGCCGGGAAAGACGATCGGCTGGATGACGTGAGAGTCCGTCGTGACGATCAGCCAGCGGCCATCGCCCACCGGGATCGCGGCGCCATCATCGAGCGCGGCCAGCCCGAACCCTTGCGCCGGCTCGTCGAACCCGCGCACGAGGAGATCGCCGATGAGCGCACGCGTGGCGCGGCCGCCACCTCCGTGCTTCATCGCCACATGAGCCTCGCGATCGAGAGCGCGGACGGTCATGACGGGACTCCCGCGACAGCGGTTTCGTCACCGCTTCTCAGCACCACACGAGGCCCGCCGTACTGCTGCCAGATACGGCACGTTCCCTCAGTCGACACCATGCACGCGCCGACAGGCGTGTCCGGCATGCACTGCGCGCCGAACAGGGTGCAGTCGGCAGGCGAGGCGATGCCGGCCATGATCTCTCCGCAGATGCACTGCGCAGCCAGCTGCGGCGGCGCGTAGTCCCAGAGGGAAGTGAGATCGATCTCGAAGCGCCGGCGCGTGTCGATGTGCGCCCACTCTTCGCGCAAGCGGAGGTTGCCGTTGGGGATGTGGGCGATGCCGCGCCAGCGTCCGCCGATCGGCCGGAAGACGTGCCACAGCGTCTGTTGCGCCTGGATGTTACCTTCGCGTGTGACGCAACGCGGGAACATGTTCACGACGCGCGGAGTGCGGTCGCGGACCAGCGTGGCCAACTCCACCAGTCCAGCCATGATGTCCGCCGGCTCGAATCCCGCCACCACCACCGGAAGGTGGTGACGTTCGACGAACCGCTCGAAGATGCCCCAGCCGGTGATGATCGCCGCGTGGCCTGCCGCCAGAAATCCCTGCACGCGCGTCTTCGGCATCTCCGCCACGATCTCCATCACGGGCGGGATGTACTTGTGCGCGGACAGGACCGAGAAGTTCGGCGGAAGATCTCCTTCGAGGAGCAACGCCGCGGTGGCGACTGCCGTCGTTTCGAAGCCGCTGGCAAAGAAGACCACCTGCTCGTCGGGCAGCGCGCGGGCAAGGTCGACTGCCTGACGCGGACTGTAGATCACATGGACACTGGCGCCGTCGCTCTGCGCGTCCGCGAGGGATTGCACGCTCCCCGGCACACGCACCATGTCGCCGAAGGACGCGATGTGGACGCCGGTGCGCGCCAGGACGACGGCCTCGTCGACTTCAGGCACGTCCGTGACGCAGACGGGGCATCCGGGACCCATGATCACGTCGAGATCGGGCGGGAAAAGCGATCGGAGACCGAACTTGGCGATGGCCTGCTCGTGACTGCCGCAGACGTGCATCACCGTCATCGGCTTGTGATCCGTGGTGGCGACGATGCTGGAGAGACGCTGCGCGAGCTCGCGCACGGTCTCCCTGCTGCGGAACTGCAGTCGCTCGGTCGAGCTCATGCGCCAGGGCCTCGTCCGGTGCCTGCGATCTCGCCCGTGATGTCGGCCCTCATCGGGTCGTCGTCGTCGCACGCCAGCAGCTCTTCGTACATCGCCAGGGTCTCCGCGATCGACTCCGGCGGAATCCGTCGGATGGCCTGTCCGACGTGGTTGAGGATGTAGTCGCCGGGCGCCACCGGCTCATCCACGATGTCCAGCCTGACAGTTCTGCGGACGCCCCAGAAGTCGACGAGGGCCTCACCGTCTTCCATACTGATGATGAGGCCGGGAACACCGAGACACATCAGAAGCCTCCGGAGTGCGTCACGAGCTCGCCCGCGTCTGCGGAACTCCGCTCGCGACGAAGAATTGCGTCCGCGACAAATGCCTGACCGAGAGAAATGCCCCCATCTCCGGGGGGAACCTGCTGGTTGAAGAAGACCCGGCTCCCGGATCCGAGGACCTCGATGATCTTCTCGGTCAGCAGGGAGCTCTGAAAGCAGCCGCCAGCAAGGACGACAGGGAGATCGTGCGTGCCGGGCGTTTTCACAACGGCTGCAACCATGAGCGCGAGAGTGTTGTGAAAGCGGCCCGAGATCGTCGCCGCCGGGATGTCGTTCTGGAAGTCGCCGACCGCGCCGCGCACCATGGGCCGCATGTCGATCTGCCAAGGAGACGTCGACTGATCGATGCCGAATGGATAGTGACCAGGCTCCGCGAGGTCCGCCACGCTGTTCCAGGCGAGAGCTGCCTCCCCCTCGTACCGCGATTCGGCGCGGCCAAGGAAAAGCGCGCTGAACGCATCGAACCAGCGGCCAACGCCGTGAGCGTCCGGAGCATTCACTCCCGAAGCAAGCATCTGACGCACGGCCGCGACGGCGGCTGGAGGAATCTCGCGGAAGAGCGGGAAGTCGCGGGCAACCTCTTCTACGTCCTCAAAAGCATCGGTGAGCACGGCCAGAGCGATCCGCCACACTTCGCGGATGGCGAGGTCGCCCCCTGCAAGACGAATGGGGCGGAAGGTCACCAGACGGCTGAAGCTCGCCGCTGTGGCCAGAAGAAATTCGCCACCCCACGAAGAGCCATCCGTCCCATAGCCGGCCCCATCCCACGCAACGCCGAGAACCTGGCCTTCGAGATGATGCTCGGCCATGACGCTGGCGACATGCGCATGGTGGTGCTGGACGCCGATGGTGGTCACGCCGGGTTGCGCGAGCGCGTAGCGCGTCGATGCGTAGTCCGGGTGAAGATCGTGCGCGATGACTTTCGGAGTCCAGCCGAGCAGCGCTTTGGCGCGATCGATGGAGTCGCTGTAGGCGTCGATGGTCTCGATGGTCTCGAGGTCGCCGATGTGCGGTCCGACGAAGGCGCGGTCTCCCGAGGCCAGACAGAAGGTGTTCTTGAGATGGGCTCCGCACGCGAGAATGGGCCGGTCGACAGCCCGGGGCAGCGCGACTGTGCGCGGCACATACCCTCGTGAGCGCCTGAACAGCACCGGCTTGCCGGCGATGATCCGCGCGACAGAGTCATCGACGCGCGTCTCGATGTCGCGGTCGTGCGTGAGGAACACGTCGGCGATGCCACCCATGGAAAGAAGGGCGTCCGCGAGGCGGTGAGCCATCGGCTCGTCGGATCGGTTTCCCGACGTCATCACCAGCGGCTTGTCGATATCGCTGAGGAGCAAATGGTGAAGTGGCGAGTAGGGGAGCATGATTCCAACGAGGTCGTTGCCTGGAGAGACTCCAGGCGCAAGCGCGCAACCGATCCTTTTCCGCACCAGGACGATCGGTCTTTCCGCTGAAGTGAGCAGCGTGCGTTCGCTCTCGTCGAGGTGCGCCAGCTCCGCGGCCATCGTCAGGTCCTTGACCATGACTGCGAACGGTTTTGCAGGCCGGCGCTTGCGCGCGCGAAGGCGCTTCACAGCCGATTCCGACGTGGCATCGCAGATGAGGTGGAAGCCGCCGATGCCCTTCATGGCCACGGTCATCTGGGCCTTGATCGTACGCACCGCAAACGCGAGCGGATCGGGAACACGCAGAGCCGCGCCGTTGAACGAGAGCGCGGACAGTCGCGGCCCGCAGACCGGGCACGCGTTCGGTTCCGCGTGGAACCGGCGATCCGTCGGAGACTGGTACTCGAGCTCGCAGGCCGGGCACATTGCGAACCGGTCCATGGTCGTGTTCGCACGGTCGTAAGGAACGTCGCGAACGATCGAGTATCGAGGTCCGCAGTTTGTGCAATTCGTAAACGGATACCTGTGACGACGATTGGCCGGATCGAGCATCTCGGCCAGACAATCGGAACACGTGGCCAGATCGGGAGGGATCGAGACGCGACGCGACGCGCCATCGACACTGGGCGCGATCGTGAACGCGGAGAGATCCCGGAAGGGAAGCGTTCGGACGGTGACGCTCTCAATACGGGACGCTGGCGGCACGTCGTGGCCGAGGTCGTGAACGAACTGGTCGATCTGATCGGTGTCCCCAAAGACGTCGATCGTGACGCCCCCGGCTGCATTCGAGACCCGTCCTGCCACACCGCAGTGATTGGCCACGCGAAACACCCACGGGCGAAACCCGACGCCCTGAACGGTGCCGCTCACTTCGATACGTCTGCCCTCTTCTCGCATGGTCTGGAGCGAAGATAGTTTTCGAAGGTGCTGAGCAGCGATGATCCGTCGCACCCCGGCCTGTGATGGCGGTCACCAGCCTCGTAGCTCAGTGGGCAGTGGGCAACCAGCTCGCAGCTCTCGGGTCAAGCGCAGAAACACCCCATCGCGATCGGCACTACAAAAATCGGTCTCACCCTGAAACCGGAAGCCTGACGCGGCGACGGATGCAAGCTCGCCAATCTGGTGAGCACCATCACACGACCCGCGTGACTCCCGCCATTCCGCCGGAACCGCCAGCCATCTACTGTGAACGGCATGTGGTGCCCGACGTCGAGAACCTCCATCTACGCATCACTTGCTCTTGTATTCTTTCTCTGGAGCGTTCCCGCCCCCGCCCAACTGTCGAACGAAGAGTGC
>JANMSA010000125.1:0-3602 GCA_031388865.1 Acidobacteriota bacterium
TCGAACGCGCCCATGTGCAGGGCGACGGGTTTCACCTGGCCCAATGCGCGCGCGCCGGAGGCGGCGAGCGCGGCCGCCGCCCCGGCCTTGAGAAAATCGCGCCGCGTCACGCTCATCGTGCGCTTCCCGTATTTACCGCTAAACGCGCTCCGGCAGCCCACACCAGGCATGCTTCGCGGAGCGGAATCGACATAATGTCCATAGTGCGAATCTTTCGGCCGGGTTCGAGCAAGGGATCACGGCCCCACCGGTAAGCCCTTCCGACTTCACGGCCGGATTGATTCTACTATCCCTTCCCTCACCGGTTCGTTCGAACGTCGCTACAGCGGTTCGGCATCGATCAGTACGAATGCGACCCGCGCCGGTTCATCGCTCCGGTTGCTCCAGGCGTGGTTGGTTCCGCGCTGGATCAGAACGTCCCCCGGCCTGAGCAGAACCTCGCCTTCGTCCATGAGCGCGTAGATCTCGCCCGAGAGCACCATCGCGCAATCGACCGAGTGGGTCTTGTGGAATCCGGGGTGCCCGGGGGTTGCTCCGGTCGAGCGCCGCGCTTCGTCCCGAGCCGTCGTCGCGCTCGGCGCGCTCGTGTTCGAGCGCGGCAAGCCGCTGGCTGTCTGGCGGATAATCGATGACGCGGAAAACACTCCCGTTTTTCGGTGGCGGCAGGCGAGGCGGATGGTCGGTCGGTTCTGCGCCGCCGTTTGCCGGTGAGCCGCGTGTCTCCCAAAGCTCCGTGATCACCGCGGACCCCGGCCTTCGCGAGTAGGTGCGCGGGGCCGGGCCATCCATGATGAACATCGACTTTCCCTCTGCATCGTGGCCGGTGGCCACGCGGCGGACAGGCCGGTTCACCCGGTTCACCGCTCTTTGTCGATGCGCACGGCGACCCCGGATGCCCCCGGCGCCACCGGAGAGCTCGGGCCCTCGAGGTCGCCGGGCTGCACCGTAACGTTGCCGGACTTGGACAAGCGTGCCGTGATGACCACGCGCGCGGTATTCGAAATCTTCTGTGCCTGGTTCATCGCCATCGAATCGTCCAGCCGGAAGGCGAGCGGAAACTCGTTCGCCGGGGCACGAAAGACCGCGAGCGGCGGACCGCCGCCCTCGGGGGCGAGTGCAAATACGAACACGACCGAACCCGGGGTGACCTTGGAGGCGAGATCGGGTGTGAGCGTCACGGTGCCGCTTATCGCGGCGCCGGCCGCCCCGGCGGCTTTCGGCGAAGCTCGCGCGGGCGATGCGCCGGCCAACGCCTGCGCCGCTCACCCTGAGCGATTCGTACGAGGGACCCCGAAACTCAGGCCGCTTCCCGGCGCGGTCTGGATCAACCCACCCCCGACATCAAACACAGGAGGGATTGCTCACTAAATCGCAATCATCGGTGTCTCAAAGTCCTTGACAGATTCCGACTAGACCCAAGGCGCGCAGCCAATCCACGTACTCGGGTTTGGCAGGCAGCGCTGGAAGTGCCCCTTCAATGGCTCCTTTATGGCTTCTCAGCTCGCGGAACGATTCGAAGCTCTGCACGCCTGGCGGTTGCATGCCTCTTGGCCCCACCAGTTGGTAGGTCATCGTCACTGTTCCCGACGTGGGGGGAACCATCTTTTCCGCTGCCTTGCCTTTTGCTCCGCCCTTCACTGTTCCCGACGTGGGGGGAATCATCGTGATGTGATAGCCCTGTCTCGGGACTCGCGCCGAAGCACAAGGAGTCCGGAGATATGGCCTTGCGCCAACGAAGTCCGACGATTGCTGGAGGTTGACGAGCTGCAACAGCCAGTACGGCGGATAGACGAATCCAAGGCCCAGAGGGTCCACGATGGAATCCACCTCGGCACCAAGCCCCTGCTCCACAATGCGTACCTGAACGTCGCCGATATAGACAGCGTACTCAGGCACGAAGTACAGAGGCGGCAATCGATAACGCAGCCAGGTCGCCGAAGGGGAACCGGGCCTCGCAACCGACCCCAGACCGATCGTCTGAGATGCACCAGCCCGATGGTAGTCGACCTCTAGGTAGGCGGGTCCCGGCGGCAGACCCGAAACGGTTGCGGCGAAGAGAGCGCTGAAGGAACGTCGGTCCGGAGAAATCGAACCGTGATCGAGCTTCAGCGGTACACGCACCCTTCCGAACTCGTCCTGCCCGCTGATTTGGGGATCCTTGTAGAACCCCGCGTAGACCACCAGCCTGACGGCATCGATCGATTCCACACCGGGAATCGCAAGTCTTGAGACCGATATGTTCGCCGCCGGACTCACCCGATACGCAGACCATGTCTTGTCGACCAGCTGCGACGAATAGATCTTCGTGCCGAGGTTCGTCGTGATCTCGAGATCGTCCCACGAGGGCCGCGGCGGTCCAGGCGGCAGATTCTGCATTGCTTGCCAACTGCCCGCGCGCTTGCGTCTTTCCAAGGCGGCCTGGCGGTAGCCCTGCGAGAGCCACTCCGGAGACGGACCTGGTTGCCGGGTCCGCGCTCCGCTGTACGAGCCCTGAGCATCGAGGGCCTTCTTCCCCGGCAGCAGAAGCGCGACGTGGACCTCGTCCTCCTTAGATACGATGAGCGCGAGCGGAAGCGGCGTGTCCACCTCTTCGTGAAACGTAGTCTCGGTTGCCAGCGTCAGCGGAGCTGCGCCGCCTGCGGGATAGAGGCGCAGACGCGAACCCCCGGCGGTGACGGTGACTGCATAGAATCCCGGCTGCGCGAGCACCTGCCTCCCGTCTGGATCCGTAAAGTGGATGCTGCGCTCGAGGCGCACGATGGTGGGACTCTCCCCGCCGGATGTTGTGGCGTAGGCCGCGAGAAGGAGGGGCAAGGCTGCAAGAATCGCGCATCGGACAATCGCCTCCCAGTCCCAGGGCGCTTGGCAGTTTCCTCCCATTCGCTGCATGCAGACTCCCTTAGTAAGTGTCGACGGGAGCCGCGAGAGGACCGGGTGTCACTTGCGGAACCGCTGATGGCAGGCGATGCAGCCGTTGGTCCACAGCTGGCGGGAGGCTTCTACGACCTTGCCAGCGTCCTCGGATTGCGCGGCAGCCTCGATGCGCAAAGAAATCACGGCGACCTGATGGACGAACTGCCGGAACAGCTTGCGATCCTCCGCGCTCTGTATCGCGAAGGCGCTCTGGATCACCTGGTCCCACGAGAGCGTCTTTGCCATCGCCTCGAGTTCGCGGGCCCGGCGGCCGATGAGGTCGAAATCGCGCAGGGCTAGGCCCCGGTTCATGTCGCGCCAGGCTGCGATGAAGCTGGACATGAAAAGCACCGAGCCGGAAAGCCGCTGCGCTGGCTCACGGAAGGTCGCGTGACAGGGGATGCAGGCATTCATGAACACCTTCTGAACGGCCCCCATGACCGCATCACCGTCCTTCTCCTTCGCCGCCGCGAGCACGGCGAGAGCAGCCGTTTCCTGGGCCGTGAGGAAGGCATCCCATGCCGGGGCGGCTTGTTTGTCTATCCCCGGCTGCGCCTTGCCGTGGACCTTCATCGCGCTCGCCCGCGATTGGAGAGTCTGAGCTGCAGCGCCAACCCGCCCGAAGTCGTCCAGGGCCAGGCCCAACCCGATATCGTCGATCGCTCCCAGGCTCTCGAGCATGTCTCGGA
>JANMSA010000164.1:0-3373 GCA_031388865.1 Acidobacteriota bacterium
GGCCAGCGGGGTTGATGAAGACCGAGCGTCCCTCACCGTCCACGAGCAGCACGCCGTCGGACATGCCCCCGATCATCGCCTCGGTGCGCCGCACCTGGCGGGTGATGGAGTCGTTCATCAAGCGCTGGATCCGCCAGACCGCGGCCAGACCGATGCCGATGACCGCGACACCGACGAATACCATGGCCATCATCAACCACTGGCGCAGCCGGGAGAAGCGGTTGAGAGTCCTCGTCTGCTCGCTGCGGATGCGATCCGCAATCAAAGCAGCGTGATCGGGGGCGGTGCGGCGGATCTGTGTCACCTGCTCCACGAGATCGGCGCGGACCTCGTTGCGCTCCCGCTTGGCCAGGATCTGTTCGTTGGTGAGCTTCCTGATCTTCATGTAGTGCTCACGAAAGAGCGTGACGATTTCGCGATCGCGGGCGCTGGTTGTACGCTCCGCCGCCTGTTCCGCAGCGGTCTCAAAGGACCGTACGGCGTCGTCGTACTGCTGGACGAACTCCGCCTGCCGCGTGATCAGGAACCCGCGCGTCGCGGACGACATCCGGGCCAGCGCACCGTCCATCTCCTGCACGTTATCGAGCAGCGGCCGCGACTCCTGCACCACACGGAACTCCATTCGCTGCTCCATCTGCAGAATGGCGATCGTCGAGGCCACGCCCCCGATCGTGAGGAGCGCCAGCGCCGCGAAAGCTCCCCACAGCGTTCTCCGGATGGAAGGAGGCATAGATCGCAGCCGATATTTGCAAGAATGGCGCCGCCACTGCGCTAAGTTACAGCGAATGAACGGGTTCTGCGACGCTTTGGAATGGTGCGTGCAGGTTTCTGTGGCGCTGCGTCGGGGCCTCAGGTCTCAGAGGTCTCAAAGCAAGACCATCACGTCTTCGACGATCCCCCTCGAAGACTTGAAGACTCGAAGACTCGAAGACTCACGATCAGGATGACAGAACGACGAGGAAAACTTTTGCGACCTCGAGACTAGGGACTCTGAGACCGCCCCATCGAACCATGCCCGATCACCTGAAGAAGTACCGGCAGATGCGCGACTTCTCCGACACGCCGGAGCCCGCAGGAGGGGATCCGGCCAAGGGAAAACTGCCGATCTTCGTCATTCAGAAGCATCGGGCCTCGCATCTTCACTACGACTTTCGCCTGGAGATGGAGGGCGTGTTGAAATCGTGGGCGGTTCCCAAAGGGCCGGCGTACGACCCTTCCGTGAAACGGCTGGCCATGATGACTGAGGACCATCCTTACGACTATGCGTCGTTCGAAGGGCAGATCCCGGAAGGGAACTACGGCGCCGGCAGCGTCATCATCTGGGACCAGGGACATTGGGAGTTCATCGAGCCCGGTGCCGATCCCGTGGCCGCTCTGAAAACCGGCAAACTGACGTTTCGCATCTTTGGAAAGAAGATGTTCGGGGAATGGGCCCTGGTACGCATCAAGAGCAGGTCTTCCCCGGACAAAGGCAACGAATGGCTTCTTTTCAAGCATCTCGACGAGTTCGCCAACGCGGATGTCGACGTGACCAGAGTAGCTCCACGTTCGGTCGTGTCGAACCTGCTCGTGGAGGAGATCGGCGGCGAGAACGTCTGGCAGAGCAACCGGAAGGCAGCGTCCAGGAAGGTGTCCACTCTGGCGGACCGGACTCGAAAGCCTTCGAGTGATCGAGTCGTCGAGTCTTCAAGGAAGACCGCTGCTCCGAGAAAGAAGCTGTCTCGCGCCAAGCCACTCGAAGACTCGAAGGCTCGAAGACTGGTCGGCTCTAAGAAGAAGGCTGCAGCGAAGAAAGTTGGGCGAGCAGCTTCCGCTCGGAGTCGAAGCTCGCCCGCTGGAGCGAAGCGCTCAGCTCGAACCACTGCACGTCGTCCACCTCGCTGAGCTGCGGCACGAGCTCGCCTGCGACGTACTCCATCAGGTAAAAGTCGACCCGCTTCTGGATCAGGGTTTCCCCGGCGCGGAAGAAGTACTCGATCGTATCGAGCTGTCGGATGATGCGCGCCACCAGGCCCGTCTCCTCGCGCACCTCCCGCAACGCCGCCGCCTCGGACGTCTCGCCCTCGCTGACGGCGCCTTTGGGCAGTCCCCAGCGGGTGCTGTTGCGCGTAGCGATCAACGCTACGAACGTGAGGCCGTCGCGGACAGCCAGCACCACGCCGCCTGCCGAGTGGTGTTCGATGCGTGACTTCCGCGTGGCCACGCCCATCGGCGCATTCTATGGCGTTTTCTCGCATCAGGGACGGGTCCGGTTGCGGTGTGGGGATGGAAAGGCGTACATTTCAGGGAACACTGACTATCAATCGCCAGAGGAGGCTTCATGCCGGACCTTGCAACCGTGACCGTCGTCGGAGTGATCGTGCTCGCTGTGCTCGTGGTCGTCTTTCTGAAGGTTCGCCAGGGCGATCTTCTAGGCGCCATCATGGAGAAGCGCCGCGGCACGTCGAAGATCGTGAGCCGCGCGGATTATGTAGAAGGCGCCTCGACCATTCCGGTCGCAATCGCGCTGACCAACGACGCGTTCTATTACGAGAATTCTGACCTCGAAGCGTCGTTCGAGCTCGCGCGCATCGAAGAGATCGAGTACGCCGATGATCTGATGACGGGCAAGAATCACTCTGCCGCCTGCCGTGTGCTCCGTTTGCGGTCGCACGGCGCGACGTTTGAGTTCCTGATCGGGAAGGCGGAGACCGCGAGGTGGGAGTCCCTGCTTCCCCCGCGCATGATCGGCGCGGCCGCGCAGGCGATGTAGCCCTCGGAATGGCTCCCATCGGCGTACTGTTCACGACCGCCGCAGCGTCTCTTCACACGATCGGGGTGTAGCGCAGCCTGGTAGCGCACCTGCTTTGGGAGCAGGGGGTCGGAGGTTCGAATCCTCTCGCCCCGACCATGTGTGGCTCCGCTTCGCGGCGGATTGAGGAACGGGTCCCCGTAGCTCAGGTGGATAGAGCAACAGCCTTCTAAGCTGTGGGTCGAGTGTTCGAGTCACTCCGGGGACACCACTGAGCCGAGATCTCGGTTGTCAGTTGTCTGAGGCTCTTCGCCGGAGTTGCACTCGTGAAGCCTGAACCCATCGAGAGAACCACGCATGAGAACTGACAACCGATCACCGACAACCCCTCAGGTGAGCGGCGACTTCAGACCGGCCATCAGCTAGCGGACCGCCGCGTGGGCGATGGCGATGTCGACATCGCGCTGGAGCATCGGCACGTAACGCGTGGCGAAGGGAGCGCCAGCTTCGGGGCCGAAGAGGTGTTCGAGGCGAGCGCTGATGCCTTCCACATCGGCGTGCTGAAAATCGGTGCGCGACAGTGTGTCCAGGTCCACGATCATGGAGGTCAGGGGGCGCAGCCACTCGAAGAATGGCTCTTCC
>JANMSA010000173.1:0-5895 GCA_031388865.1 Acidobacteriota bacterium
AATCCCCACACTCTTCCCCAACCCGCCGCTCTCCCGAGCCCGCGCTCCGCGCGCACCCCCGGCACCCCTCCGGGCCGCCTCCCGCGGCCACGCCCTAGTCGCGGGTGGGAACGGAGGCCGGGGCGGGCGCCGTGGATTCGCGCTTCATGGGCCGCTTGCGCATCTCCGGGTAGAGGGTCACCAGTTCCCGCATGATCTTGAGAACGACGCTGAAGGATCCGAGGTGGGAGGTGCCGCGGGAGCGGGGAAAGTAGTCGACGCCGATCTGCTGGATGGAGAAGCCGTGATTCTTGGCCTTGACGACCAGCTCCGCATCGATCAGCGAGCCCTCAGACTTCAACTGGATCACTTCCAGCACGCGCCGCTTCATGAGCTTGAAGGAGAAGTTGATGTCGCGATGTGGCCAGCCGAAAAGCAGCCCGATCAGCGCGTTGTACACGAGCGTGTAGATGCCGCGCTTGAAGCCCTCCATAGTGCGGTCATGGCGATAGGCCGCGATCATGTCCGCGTCGGTCAGATCCATGGCGCGAATCGCGCGACCGAGGATGTCGGGGTCGAAGGGGATGTCGGCGTCCATGTAGAAGACGAGGTCTTTCGTTGCTGCCGCGAAGCCCGTGCGCAAGGTCGCGCCCAGCTTGCGGTTGCGCAGATGCGTGAGCACGATCACGCCCGGATCCTCGGCCGCAAGGCGGGCGACGATCCGCGGCGACGCATCTGTCGAAGCGTCGTCGACGATGATGATCTCGGAATCGCTCGCAAACTGTCGCAGCGCCGCGCGTGACGCCGCGACCGCGTGCTCGATGTTGAGCTCCTCGTTGTACATCGGGATGACGAGCGAGACGGACGGCTTCATGGTGAGGCGCCGGGCTCTCAGCCCGCCGGCTTGGTGGCAGTGTAGATGATGTGCGGATGCGGATAGCCGCGATCCACCGGACGCGCCTTGAACGAGGTGAAGCCGATTTCGCGCAGCATCGCTTCCACCTCCTGCCGTGACTGGTAAATGAAGCCCTCGCCGATGCTGATGTGCAGGAATGTGTCCGAAAGCCACTCCTGGAAGCGCGCCCATTTCATCTTCCACGGATGCCCGGCGTCCATGTCCTTGAACACGAACACTCCGCCAGGCTTCAGGCGCGTCAGGATCCGCTCGAAGATGGCCCGGCGCACCTCGAGCGACATGCGATACGTCGCGTCGTAAATCACAGCGGCATCGAACGATCCCCGGATGCAGTCGTCGTAACCGGCCACCTTCCTCACCCTGGGCGACGGCGACGGCAGCACGCTCTTCCGCACGTCCGGATCGACGGCGACCACTTCCCGCGCCCGCTCCTCGGTGATCAGCCGCGCATACAGGGAATGGCCGGAACCGATCTCCAGGACGCGCGCGCCCATCGGGATGTCGTCGATCGTCCGCGTGAAGGGACAGGTCAGGTAGCGCACCAGGATATGCAGGCGGTGGCTGGCAGGGTAGTCCGCGAAGGCGCGGTGAAGGATCCGCATCGCGCGGATGTATCCGATGGACATGCGGCGCGGATTATCGCATCCGTTTCGACACGAGGCGGACCGCAATGGCCACCAGCGCCACCACCGCGCACACTGCCGCGATCTTCACGTGCGTGACGACGCCGATGGCGGCTCCCGCCATCGTGTCCACGAACCAGGCGAACAGGAACACACTCGGCAGGGTGCCGAAGAACGTGGTGACCACGTAGTCCCGGAGACGCACGCGGGTCGCGCCCGCGACGTAGTTCAGCGCAACGTAAGGCATGAGTGGAACCAGGCGCAGCAGGAACAGCGCGAAGGGCGAGTCGAGCACCGGCGCGTCTTTGCGCGAGATCCGCCGCTCCACCCAGCCGGCCAGGCCGCGCCGGGCAAGCAGGAAGGGAGGGATCGCCGAAAACGTGCAGGTGACCAGCTCGATGGCGCCACCCACCTTCCAGCCCCAGATCAGCGCCGCCGCCGCCGAGAAGAGCCCCAGCGGCAGCACAAAGAGGGTAAAGAGTGCGTAGAGAAGCGCGAAGAGCGGAATCGCCCACCACCGATCCGCTCCGGCACGCATCGTCTCCACCGCGGCGCGTGCCACTGGGAAGTCTCCCAGGCGCGTGGCCAGAAAGGCGACCACCGCGATGGGAATGACGATAGGCAGCATCGGCAGGAAGCCGTGCATGCGCTGCCGCGTGTTCTGGATTCTTTGAAGCCAACTCACTGGCGGCGGATGGTAGCCGAACTTCAGCTCGCAGCTCTCAGCTCGCAGCTCGCAGGTCGCAGCTGTTAGTTGAAATCTCTTGGGCTGTTAGGAGACGGAAGTCCAGGGGGCTAGCAGCTTGCAACCAGGGGCACAGCCGCGGTCCTCCTGCGAGCTGCGAGCTGAGAGCTGAAGAGCTGAGATCCGATAGAATGGCGCCCACTTTCACCCAAGGAGTTCACTAGTGGCCAGTTTTCCCGGTGTCGATTTTCTGGAGATTGATTCGCTCTTCACGGAAGAAGAGCTGATGGTGCGGCAGACCGTCCGCGACTTCGTCGACGAAGAGGTCCTGCCGATCATCGAAGAAGCGAACCGCGAAGAGAAGTTCCCGCAGCACCTGATCCCGAAAATGGCCGAGATGGGTCTGTTCGGCGCGACGATCAAAGACTACGACCTGCCCGGTCTGAACCACGTCGCCTACGGCCTGATCATGCAGGAGCTCGAGCGCGGCGACTCCGGCCTCCGCTCCTTCGCCTCGGTTCAATCCGGCCTGTGATGTATCCGATCAATACGTACGGCTCGAAGGAGCAGCGCGACCACTGGATTCCGCGGCTTGCTGCGGGAACCGCCATCGGCTGCTTCGGCCTCACCGAGCCTGATTTCGGCTCGAACCCGGCCGGGATGCGCACGCACGCACGAAAGGACGGCGACTCCTGGGTCCTGAACGGTGCGAAGGCCTGGATCACGAACGGCAGCGTTGCGGACGTAGCCGTGGTCTGGGCGAAGGCCGAGGGGACCATTCGGGGATTCCTGGTGGAGAAGGGAACGCCGGGGTACAGCACTGCGAACCACATGGGAAAGTTCTCGCTGCGCGCCTCCGTCACCTCTCAGCTCTTCTTCGAGGACTGCCGCATCCCGCTCGAGAACGTGCTGCCGGAGACGAACGGCCTCAAGTACCCGCTGGGCTGCCTGACGCAGGCTCGCTACGGCATCTCCTGGGGCGTGCTGGGCGCGGCGATGGGCGTCTTCCATACGGCGACCGAGTACGCAAAATCGCGCATCCAGTTCGGCGGCCAGCCCATCGCGTCACACCAGCTCGTGCAGAACAAGCTGGCCTGGATGATCCGCGAGATCACCAAGGGCCAGCTCCTCGCGCTCCAGTGTGGTCGTCTCAAGGACCAGGGCAAGCTCACCCCGCAGCACGTGTCGCTGGCAAAGATGAACAACTGCGACATCGCCCTGCAGTGCGCGCGCATGGCACGCGACATCCTCGGTGCGAACGGAGTGTCGGACGAGTATCCGGTCATTCGTCACATGATGAATCTCGAGTCCGTGTACACGTACGAAGGGACGCACGACATTCATAACCTGGTCATCGGCCAGGCCGTCACGGGTATCCCCGCGTATAACCCGCCGATGTCGAACGCCCAGGAGCGCGAGCAGACGGAGGCCGCGGCCGCACGCTCCGGGAAGTGACGCACGACTTCACCCCTCATGTGGGATTTTCGTTCTGTTAGAGTGTGCGCAAATTCCGGGAAGAACGGAGCGACATGGAATCGAGTCTCGAAGTCGGATTTCTGCGCGCGTCAGAGAAGGCAGCCATCGCCGCCGCGCGGACGATGGGCTACGGCAAAAGGAAGTACTCCGACCAGGTCGCGGTCGAGGCCATGCGGGAGGAGCTGAACAAGCTCAAGATGCGCGCCTCGATCGTCATCGGCGAGGGTGAGCGCGACAAGGCGCCGATGCTGTACGTTGGCGAGCCGCTGGGGCGGGGCTGGACCGAAGGGGAGATCTTTCCCGAAGTCGACATCGCCGTGGATCCGCTCGAGGGGACCAACCTCTGTGCGACCGGCTCGGCGAACTCCATCGCCGTGATCGCCGCGTCGGAGAAGGGCGGCCTTCTCAATGCTCCCGACATCTACATGGACAAGATCGTCGTCGGCCCGACCGCCGCGAACTTCGTGAGCCTCAACGCCTCCGTCCAGGAGAATCTGAACGGGATCGCGGGGGCGTTCGGCCACAACCTCGACGAACTGACCATCGTCGTGCTCGACCGCGAACGCCATCAGGACCTCATCGCCCAGGTCCGTGATGCCGGCGCGCGCATCAAGTTGATCACCGACGGCGACCTCTCCGCCGGCATTGCCGCCGCAGTCCGCGGCACAGGCGTTCATGCTGCAATGGGGATCGGCGGAGCGCCGGAAGGCGTCCTCACCGCGGCGGCCATGCGCTGCCTGGGCGGGAAGATGGAGGGCCGTCTCAAGCCGCTCGAGAAGTGGCAGGAAGACCGTCTCCGGCAGATGGGCTTCAAGGACGACGAAAAGGTCTATGGCACGTCCGAACTGGCCGCAGGAAACGACATCATTTTCTGCGCCAGCGGCGTCACCGACGGCGATCTGCTGCGCGGCGTCCGCTTCTTCGGCGGCGGCATCCGCGTCTCTTCGCTGTTCATGGCGCTCAAGACCAACGTCATCCGTTTCGTGGACACCATCTATCGCGAAGAGGGCTCCCAGCTGGCCGTCAGCTTCTCGTAGGCGGCACGCTCGCCCGGGGTTTACCACAGAGACACAGAGGACACAGAGGTACACAGAGGAAGGCCCGAAGCTTTGTGGATCTCTGTGTCCTCTGTGTCTCTGTGGTAAACCGTCTCCCTGTTTGAGAACTAGAACAACGACCGGAATCCCTTTGGCACAGGCGCGGTGAACACCATGCGCTTGCCCGTGGTCGGGTGGTCGAAGCCGAGGAGCTTCGCGTGGAGGCCGAGGCGGCCCAGGGGGTTGACGGCGCTGCCGTACAGACGGTCGCCGACCACCGGGTGACCCGCTTCGCTGAGGTGCGTCCGGATCTGATTCTTGCGGCCTGTCTCCAGATGGATCTCGAGCATGGAGTAGCGGTCGTTCGTCCCGATCGTGCTGTAGTGCGTCACGGCGTGCTTCGCATCCGGATGCGCATCGACACTCTCCATGCGCAGGTCGCGGCGCTCGCGCAGATACGAACGGATGGTGCCGCCCGGCGGGTCCATCGCTCCCTCGATGATCGCAACGTAGACGCGTTCCACGTCGTGAACCGCGAACTTCTCCTTCAGCGCCTCTCGCGCCTCGAACGTCTTCGCGAAGATGAGCACTCCGGATGTTTCCCGGTCGAGCCGGTGCACCACGTGGATGCGCTCCTCGCGCTTCTCTTTCAGGTAGACGTTCAGGAAAGCCTGCGCGGTGGTCTCGCGCTCGCGCTCCGTTGCGACGGTGAGCAGTCCATGCGCCTTCAGTACCACGATGACCGCTTCGTCCTCGTGCAGGATCGCGAGCTCCGGGGGGAGCGCGATCTGCGCGGACTTCTGACCGAGGTCGATGACCTCACCGCTCTCCAGATCGCGCCGGGCGTTCTTCTCCACCTCCCCGTTCACGCGTACGCGCCCCGACTGCAGCATCTGCCTCAGCGTCGTCTTCGAGGAGTCGGGGAACACCTCCTCCAGAGCATTGAGCAGGGAACCTGACCGAGTGATCGTTTTTCGCACGTGGGCGGATGATATGTTCTTCCCGTGGATCGCCTCGGCTCTTACGCGGGCAGGTTCACAGTCTCATAGGTTCACAGGCTCATACGCTCCTAGAGGGTGGCGGGTCCATGCGGCCGTTTGTAACTGTATGACACTGCGACTAAGAGCCTGTGAGCCTGTGAACCTGGTGACGCCATGACCGCTCTCACCCGCCCCGCTT
>JANMSA010000188.1:0-3543 GCA_031388865.1 Acidobacteriota bacterium
TCTGGCTGCCAAAGCTCATATCAACGTGCTTGCCCTTTAACCGCGCCTTTTCTTCTTCGCGCCGGTTGAGTTCGATCTCAAGAAGCCGGGATTCGAGGACCTTCATCGCGCTTTCGCGAAAGAGCACTAGGCCGTAGGCAGGAGATGAAAGCGGCTAGCGCGTGGCCGCTGGAGGCGGCCCGTAGGGTAGCCGGTGGTTGAAGCGCGTAGCGGGTACCACCGGAACGGAAGATGGGTTTGTTTTGCGCCCCGGCAGGGGCGCCGGACCGCTCGGCGATCGTGGGCTCATCCCGTCGGGTCCTGCGCCACCTGCCGAAGCGCGAAGGATGGGCAAACGCGCAACCGGTGGTACCCGCGCTTCGCGCCTCCGGGCGTGCACCGCCGAGTCTCAAAGAGTGCCAACGGGCATTCTTTGAGACTCTTTGACTCTGGGACTTCGGCGTAACGGCCTAGTGCTCTTTCTTCGCGTGCTTCTTCCACCGCGCGATGGCGAGCTTGTCCCAGCGCGGATCGTTGTGAAGAGAGTCGAGGTCGTCGTCGCTTTTCGCGTGATTCCGCACGTCGAAACCGGCCTCGCGTGAACGGTTCAGCCAATCAAACGCCGCGTCCTTGCTGCCCTGCAAAGCGTGAGCGCAGGCCATGTTGTAGGCCGAGGTGCCTACGCGATAGCGCAGGTCGAGGGTACGGCGGTACGCGTCCAGTGCGGTGGGGAAGTCGCGCGCCTGGAGAGCTACGAATCCAAGGTTGAACCAGGCCCGGCCTGACTGAGGATACTTGCTCGCGATCGTGCGATGGTGACTCACGGATTGGCTCCAGTTGTCGTAGACCCAGCGGCCTTTCCCCGCGCAGCAGCCGCGCATCTCGAGGTCTTCCGCTTTCTGCTTCAGCGCGTTGAACCCGGACTGCGACCGCAGGAACGCGATGTCGGGATCGTTCTCGAACTTGTCCGCGCTGGAGAAGCCGCTGTCGATGGCCTTGTCGAGCCAGGCCATGCCATTGCGTGCATCGCCCTTGAGAGAGTAGGCGCAGGCGACGTTGTACGTCGAGTTGCTGACCTTCGCGTCGAGCTCGATGGCCTTCCCGAACGCTTCGATGCTCTCGTCGAGGCGTCGCAGACGGAGGAGATCCAGTCCGACCTGCGACCACTCTTCGCCGGAGCGGTCGCGATCTGAAAGACCTTCGTGGAGACCTTCCGCGATTCCTTCGACGACGGCCTCGACGAACGACTGGCTGGACTTGTCGGACCTGGTGGTGCGCCCTTCCTTCAGAGCGGTGAAGCGTTCGACGGTCTCGGTCACGCGGCGTGTGGCCACGTCTTTGATCTCTGATGCGAGCATTCGCTCGAAGCGGGGATCGGATCGGATCGGATCGAAGTCCGAGTCCTCTGCGATGCGGTCGAAGTCATCCCACCCCGCCTTGATTGCAGCGTCGAGCTCCGGCAGCGCGCGGTCTGCGTCGCCGAGGAGAGCCCACGAGCAGGCGGCGTTATAGAGAGAGACGTCAGCTTTGTGCCCTTCGTTCGCGGAGCGTCGGAATGCAGCCGCGGCATCGGCGTAACGTTCATTCCGATAGAGGTCGAATGCGCGCTCGTAGCGCTCCTCCGCGTTGCGCGGCTCGCGGATCCACTTGTCGGCGCGCTTGTCGTACTTGCCGAGGCGGGCCAGGAGGAAGTGGCCGATCGCTTCGATGTCCGGCGTCACTGTGACTTCGGCGTTGCTGGTCCGCGCCGGCTCTTCCACGATCTGTACGGGCGCGTTCTTCTCTTCCGAGGGGCCGGCGATGAGGCGCAACGCCGAGACCGGGATGATCACGGCGACCGCGAGCGTGCATGCGATGGCGACGCTGCGGCCGCTGAACACCCGCCGCGCCACGTCTCTCTGCAGGATGGAGAGGAGACGCCCTTCCAGCTGCGTCTTCCGGGACATGGCCAGGGTGACGGACCGGAACGGGTCGAAGGCAGGCATCGAGCGCGCGATCTCCAGGAGGTGATCCGCGTACTCCGACGGCTTCGTCCCGCTGGCGAGCACCAGATCATCACAGGCTCGCTCGCACTCGCTGCGGCCGGCGCGCTCGAGAGACCAGGCGACGGGATGGAACCAGAACAAGGACAGAGCCGCGCGCGTGAGGAGCAGCGACACGCCGTCGGAACGCTTCAGATGGGAAAGCTCGTGCAGTAGAACTACGCGCAGACGCTCGACCGGCCAGCGCACGGAGGCTTCCGGCAAGAGCAGCACAGGTCGCAGGATTCCCCAGATCACCGGGACCGCGACGCGCTTCGACCGCAGGAGCCTGACCTCTCTACCGAGTGCGAGTCGATCGCGAGCAGCGTCCAGTTCCTGGAGAGACTCGTCATCGGTGACTTCCTCGGCGCGCCGGGCGACCAGCCAGACGCCCAGCACGCCCGCAAGCATGTGCACGAGCATCAGCAGCGATCCGGCTGCGAGCGCCACCACGATCATCCCTTTCCAGGTGGAGCCGATGACTTTCATCGACCGCTCGATGGCGCTGATCGGGGCGTCCGCGAGTCCTGTGGCTCTGGCGACGGACAGGGCGGTGGCCAGGGGAGCGGGCTCCTGATCGGAGACGCCGACTGTGCTCCGCACTGCGCTGCCAGTCGAGTCTTCCGCTGACGGCGCTGACGCGGGCGCGTCGGCAGGGGCGGCCTCGGTCTTCACCGCGATCTCCCATGCCGGCGCGAACACCGTGACCAGAGGCATGGCGGCCACACCAACCAGGGCGGCGGTGGCGACCAGATGCTTGGTTGCGGCAGAGGCGCGGGGGATCACCGCGAGGAGCAGCCTGGCGATGGCGAGGATGAGCGTGGCCTTCACCACCATCCACAACATCCCCTCGGCGGCTTCAGCGGATTGCAGTCGTGCAGCGAGCTCGAACAACGTCGTCATGTCAGCGTCCTTCCTTGCGGGCCTCGGCGATCAGCACGGAGAGGCGGTCCAGTTCTTCGTTGCTCAGCTTCCCCTTCTGCCGCTCGATCAACGTGGCCACGACGTTCTCGGCGGAGCCGTCGAAGAACGTGGTCAGTAGCTGGTCGAGCGCCGAGAGGCGCACCTTTTCGCGGTTCACCGTGGGGGTGTATACGTAGCGGGTGCCCTCGTGTTCATGGCGGAGGTGGCCCTTCTGCTCGAGCACGCGAAGGGTGGCCCGGACCGCCGAGTAGCTCGGCGGCTCAGCCATACCCTCCATGACCTCGCCTGCAGTAGCCCGCTTCCGGGCGAAGATGATGTTCATCATTTCACGCTCACGGCGGCTGAGGGCGTCCTGTTGTTTTTTTAGCATGTGCTGGAAATCTAGCATCGAGATTCCGGCCTGGCAAGCGCGACACGGAAAGTTCACAAGACAGGGTTGGCGGTTGCAGTTGGCGGTTGACGGGGCAACGAAACGAGAAAACTCGCGCTCGGCCTCGTTTCCATGTTCTCCCCGCCAACCGCCAACCGCCAACCGCCAACCGCCAACCGCCAACCGCCAACCGCCAACCGCCAACCGCCAACCGACCCGGTGTACGATCCGCCCGCTATGGGCGCAATC
>JANMSA010000227.1:0-2636 GCA_031388865.1 Acidobacteriota bacterium
GGAGGCGATCGCTCGCCCACGGGTAGTCGCAACGCAGCGCTTCGAGGACGACAAGCGGGCGATTGAGTTCGGCCGCGAGAATCGCGGCGCGTTCAAGGCCGAAGTTGGATCGCGTCCGCCGCGCAGCGGTCATCCAATAGACAACGTACCGTCCGTTGGTGCGAACGGGTTGCGCATTACAGAGGCGGATGCGAGTGGCAGGGACGGTCACGACAGGCTGCAGATGCTGTGCGGCATTCTACAGCCTGCAGCCCATGGATGGGGGAGACGGCGCCCGCGTCGTCCTAGCCGCCCCCGGTCGCCGCCAGAATCGTGGCGTCATTCTTCAAAGTACCGGGGGACGCGTTGAGGTAAAGCGATGGGGACAGGAGGATCTGATCGATCGAGAGGCCATCTTCTCGCGTCTGAATCCGCAGCGTCTGTGGTCCCGTGGTGCCGAAATACAGCACCGGCCCCATCACGCCGGTCCCCCATCCGTTGTCCTGCCAGCCCCACCCCGAGAGTCCGCAGCCGCTGCAGTCTTCGAGGTTGACGGTAGAGGCCGATGTCGTCCCGATGCGATTGGTCGCCGCGCCTGCCGAGGTTACGGCATCAGAGAATTGCACGAAGACCGAGTCGTTCAGGTAGTGGTTGTTTTCAGCCCTGCCACGCACCCAAAGACGGTAAGGCTGCCCGGCGACGGCGCTGAAGGAGAACTCGACGTAGGTCACCGGCGTCGCGAGAGCGGTGGAGACTTTGGAAGCCCCGGCGTTCATGTTCCACAGCCGCTGGGCCCCCGCAGCGGAGGCATCCGACACGATCGACCAGGCGCTTCCCGTGATCAGGCCCCTCAGTCCGTGGAGGACGATGTCGCCCGCGCCCGTGTTGCCGGTCGGGGGCGGCGGCGGCGTGGTGCCGGCGGTCGTGAAGCTCCACAAATCGCCCGTGCGGGACACGTTCGCCATCGTCCGTGAGACCACGCGCCAGTAGTAGGTGGTACCGGGGTTCAGATTGGTGGCGGTGAATGTCCGGTAGGCAGTTCCGGACGTGCTTGGCCCGAGCTCCGTATCGATCAGGACGGTCTGGAGATTGGTGGGAGCGGTGCCCAGGTAGACGTCGTATTTATGGGCCCACGGGCCCGCGTTCCATTTCAGCTGTACGCTGCTCGTGTCCAAGCCCTGCGCGACGTTGGCTGGCGCGTTGTAGACCGGCTTGTCCGGCGCGAGCGGCACGAAGTCTGTGTTCTCGATAACACCGCCGGTGTTGTTCCACTTACGCTCGAACTGATCGACGGACCATTGAAAGATTGCCGGCTTGGTCGTGAAGTAGTTGTGCTCTTCCTGAGAATTCGCCGAGGGGCCCGTCCAGTTGGACGAACCGAAGATCGTCATTCCGAGCCCGTAGAGCAGCACGCTCTTCTGATGATTCAATCCCAGATGTGCCCTCTGCTTGATCTGAACGCCGGCCATGTAAAGGCGATCGACATTCCATGAGTGCCAGAGACGGGTCGCGTCCCGGTACTGCTTCGGTTCAGTGATGAGTCGCACCGGGATGCCTCGGCCTCGCGCGGCGATAATCGCGTCGGTGTGCCTCCGGTCCGTGATGCGATACATGACGACGTCGATCTTCTGCGTCTCTTTGTTATACCGGCCGACGGCACGGGTCGCATAGGACTCCCCCGGGGGGAAGTTCAGTTCAGGGGCCCTCGGAAAGAGGTCATATACGCGCAGAAGAGGGCCGAGTATGTTCGCGTAGTCCGCGTAGCTCGTCGTGTTCGTCCACAAGTCGTCGAACTTCGTGCGAAAACTGTTGACGATCGGCAAATCGTCGGTGAAGTAAATGGACTCGTCGGTATAGTCGGAGTAGGGCGCGCCGGAAAAGGTGAATGCATCCGCGCTGTAGTTCGCGCCGCTGAATTCGACAATGTTCTGACCCGAGAAGAGCATCATCTTGTAGTGGAGAATGCCATTCGCCGTGCGTTTGCGCATCGGGATGCCGGCCGTCTGGAGCTCCGCAAGGCGGTCGGCGTTGAAGAGGTTGGAGGCGTTCGCCCGCGGGTCCATCAGCACGCGCACCCGGACGCCGGCGTTATGCCGCCTGATGAGCTCGGCCGTATACCGCGCGTCCTCCATGAACCAGAAACCCACGTCGATGCCAATTTGTTCGGCGCGGATGTAATTGATCAGGATGGCCCGGCAGTCTTCACCTCCGGGGTCGCACAACCGGTCGAGCGCCTGCGCCGGCTGGGCCTGGGATGCCAATGTTCCAAGGACCAGTCCGGTCGCGATGAGGAAGCGATGCAACTGTCTCTTCATATAACCAACCTCAACCATTACAGACGGCGACATCCACGGCTTTCCATTGCGATCTTGGTGCCACGCCGCACAGACTCGTCGAGAATCCGAGCCGCGCGGTTTCCTGAGGAAAATCTCGCGATGGGAGACTCGCGGGATGCTGGACATGGGAATCTCCAGGACGGGGGATCAGCAACGCAGTTGGAGATCTGGGTAATCCGGGTTTGATCGGTTGACACGGGCGCTTTTCTTATATACACTTCAATCCGGATTGATGGATATATGGCAGACGTGGCGAGACCGATTTTTGACGACCTGACGGCGCTCTCTGACGCGACGCGCAGCCGCATGCTCGTGGTGCTC
>JANMSA010000160.1:0-1944 GCA_031388865.1 Acidobacteriota bacterium
CCACCTTGCCATCGGCCTGAGAAAAGAAATGCCCACGACTCCCGAGGTCGTGACGCAGTTGTTCGAAGGGCACACGGCCAAAGGGAGCGGTGTCATGGGCGGACGCGGGGAAGCGTGGAGTTGCTACCGCATTCACGAGGATGGCCTGGGCCGCGTCCTCCTCGCGGTCGATCCCATGTCCCCACATTCTCTCGGGAGGACTGTGGAGCGACTGGTAGCCATCGAGAATTTTTACCATCTCACGCTTCTGGCTCTGCCGCTGGCGCGATCGATCAAGCCCGAGCTGGCCAGATGGGAAATCCGCGCCGTCGTCGAGATGGACGCCCTGCGCGTTGCCGACTCGCTGGAAGAGAAGCGTTCTGTGCTCAATTCCTTTCTGACCCTCGCCGCCGACGTCGAGCATCTCCGCACGCGGGTATCCAACCGGTTCGAGGCCTCTTCCGCCTACTTCACACTTCTCAGAGACCGTTTCGACGAGCTGCGCGAGACGAAGATCGAGCACGTCTTTCGTCTGAGCGGCTTCGTCATGCGCCGGATGGAGCCGGCGGCGAAGACCTGCCAGAGTGTCCTGGACCGTCTGATGAGTCTGTCCGCGCGCATCGACCGTGCCGCCCAGTTGCTGGGAACGAACATCGGCCTTCACGTCGAAGAACAGAATCAGCAGCTATTGGCCAGCGCCGACCGCAGGGCAAAGCAGCAGCTGGAGATCCAGGCCGCCGTGGAAGGACTGTCGGTGGTGGCCATTGCCTACTACGTGGCCGGTCTGATCGGCTACGTCCTGAAGGGTGCCAGGCACTTCGGTTTCACGATCGATTCTGAAATAACCCTGGCCATCGCTGCGCCGATTCTGGTCATCGGCGCATGGGCTCTCGTGCGCCTGATCCGCAAACGATTCCGCCACTGACACGACGCGACATGACTGAACTGGACGAGACCACCGCGAGCCGGCGGCCCATCAAGCAGATGGAAGTCATGATTGCGGACGTTGTCCCGGAAACCGACGACACCGTCACGCTCGTTTTCTTCACGGGGAACGACCGGCTCGAGTACCGTGCCGGACATTTTCTGACGATTGATCCGCATCAGTTCGAGGCCCTCGACCGTTTCACCGCGTTCCTCGAAGATCTCAAAGGGAGGCGTGAACCGCCACGCGCATATTCGATGTCGTCGGCCCCGCACGAGAAAGGCCTGGCCGTGACGGTCAAGGAAGAGCAATACATCAGAGGCACAACCCGGTATCCACCCCTACTCTCACCTCTGCTCGTACGTGGAATGCAACAGGGAATCCGTCTGGTCGTCACCGGCTTCACCGGCCCGTACACGCTTCCCGAGGATATTGAAACGAAGACCGATCACCTCGTGCATCTCTGCGCGGGTTCCGGCTCGGTGCCGAACCTGTCGATCCTCAAGTTCGCCCTCCACGTTCACCCGCGGTTACGACACACGTTTATTTACTCGAACAAGACCTGGGCGGACGTGATTTTCGGGAATGAGCTCGCGAAACTCGAGCGCGAACATCCGCGCCAGCTTCGCGTGATTCACACGCTGACTCGTGAGGCGAATCTTCCAGCCGGAGGGCGTGCTGGAAGAGTTTCGACGGCGCTGCTCCGGGAGAGCATTCCCGATCCCAGCAGCTGCTGGGTGTATGTGTGCGGCCCGGGAATCTCGGCATTCGACCGCACAGCGGCGAAGGAAAGCGGGCGTTCACCGCAGCCTCGGTTCCTGGAGACGACGATAGCGAGTCTTCGGGAAATTGGTATTCCGCTGGACCGGATCAAACGTGAGTCCTACGGCTGAGGACACTAGTGGAGTGTATCTGGTGAATTGGTACCAGATGGCGCAGGTATCGGCGTCGTGAGCGAGGCGCGCCGACGCAGGCATAGCGGTGACTATGTCGAGGAGGTGCAACGAAGCTCACGGCGTCGAGACCAAGCCAGGTGGTGC
>JANMSA010000283.1:0-3392 GCA_031388865.1 Acidobacteriota bacterium
CGCGCAAAACTTCACGAGCGGCGAAGTCGGCGTCTCGTCCTTGATTGACACGTGGATCGTGGTCAGAGAACTGGAAGAGGATGCGGGCAAAAGACGCATTCGCGGGCTCTACATTGTCAAATCTCGTGGCATGGGCCATTCCAGCGACGTCCATAAATTGATTTTGAGTGATGACGGAATTGACGTAGTGCCCATGGATGGTGCCCCAGCCGACAATCAGAAGAAGAAGGTTGCTAAAAGTCGTTCTCAAAAACAGATAATGAGTCAGAAATGAGCGCGGTGTCTCTTATAAACGCGCGACGACCGACGACGGGGAGGATAGGACGTTCTGTTCAAGCGGCCCACGAAAATGGAACATCAGTTCCCCCCGGACCGCTCTGCCAGCTACGCCATCCATGCACGACGGCAACCTGAAGATCTGGGGTGGGTCATGGAAACATCACATCCTAAATACATTGTCGGCATCGGCGGCTCGGCTGGAGGTCTTAACGCATATAAGGCGCTCCTGGACGCCCTCCCATCTAATACAGGCATGGCCTTTGTCATAGTTGCCCATCTTTACCCCACCGCTCATAGTGAGCTCGCTCAAATCCTGTCTCGTCACACGAAAATGCCAGTGGCGGTGGCTTCCAACGCAATGCCGGTCCGGGTGAATCACGTCTACGTGATTCCTCCAGACACGGATCTTTTTATTGAGAGCTACAGATTGAAACTTGTCTCACCGCGCTCAAAACGGAACGTGCAGGTGGATCTGTTTTTTTGTTCGCTAGCAGGGGCGATTGGAGCACGTGCGATCGGCATTGTTCTCTCTGGGTATGATGGCGACGGCACCGAGGGATGCAAACAGATCAAGGCAAAGGGAGGAACAACCTTTGCTCAGGATATATCTGCCGAAGTAAATCTGATGCCGCGGCACGCAGAGGCTGCAGGGTGGATTGATTTCGTTCTGCCAGCCGATAAGATTGCAGAGAAGCTACAGAGATTGGTAAGGGCTTCTAGATCTAAAGGCAAAGGAGCCCCCCGCGCTTGATGGCGCCACGCGACCGAGGCATGCGCTCTCCTCGGCTCACGGCGCGTTTCTGGCTCGGCCCGCCTCGTGCCGTACCGCGCAGTGGATGTTCGTGCCGTGGGCGGATGGGATGCGGTACCATCGTCCCGTGAGCCTCTTGTCGATCAATCCCCAGAAGATTGCTCGAGATGTCATCGTAGTCGGTGCATCCGCGGGAGGGATCCATACTGTCATCGAGCTTCTCTCTCGGCTTCCGGCGGACCTCCCAGCGTTCATGGGTGTCGTGATCCATCGAGGTGCCGCTTCCACGTCGAATTGGTCCGCCACACTTGGGATGAAAGCGAAGCTGCGGGTCGTCGAGCCTAACAACGGGGACTCATTGGCGCGCGGAGTCGTCTACATCGCACCGGCCGACCGCCATATGACGTTTGAACACGGCAGCATCGCTCTCGATGGCGGGGCCAAGGAACATCGCACGCGCCCGTCGGTGGATCCGCTCTTCACCTCGGCGGCGGTCGCGTATGGACCCCGCGTAGTGGGCGTTGTACTCACGGGCGGCGGGCACGACGGGATGCAGGGACTCCTGGACGTCACCACAGCCGGCGGACTCTCCCTCGTGCAGAAGCCTTCGGAAGCTGAACACGCTTCGATGCCTGAGTATGCAATCGCACACGACCACGTTCGCGCTGTGCTCACCGTCGAAGAAATCGGCGATGCCCTCGTCCTGTTGGCGCGAGGAGGTGCGGTTCCAATCGACGCCAAGGATGTAGCTTCGATTCCAGAAGGCTCTCGATCTTGAAGCCATCTCCGGTCGTATGTCTGCGTCCTGTTCGACCAGCGGATCGCCCTCACGCGCCAGCTGCGGGGTCGTTGAGCAGATGAACTTGCTTATCCCGGAGCTTCATCAGGGCGGGGTGACCCATCAGCCAAGGCGGGAAGGTCAACGACGGCCGTGGAAAGCTCATCGTCACGGCAACTGGTGCGCACACGGAGATGGGCAAGATCGGCACGCTGATCGAGGCGGTGGGCGAGCACAGCACGCCGCTCGAAGCGAAGCTCTCGCAGCTGAGCCGCGCGCTGCTCGTGATCGTGCTCTGTGCGGTCATCGTACTTGTCGGCTGGCTCCGAGGAAGCGGTCTGCTCTTCATGGTCGAGGTCGGCATCTCGCTTGCGATCGCGGCGGTGCCCGAAGGCCTGCTTGCCGTGACGACGGTGACGCTCGCCGTGGGGATGCAGCGAATGGCCAAGACGAACGCACTCGTTCGTCGCCTTCCGGCAGTCGAGTCGCTCGGCTCCCACGACGGTGATTTGTTCGGACAAGCCCCGCCGTTGCTGCGCCGATCCGAGATGACGCGCGGGTGATGATGACGCCTACCGTCCATTCGCACCAACCTTCGCGCGCGAGTCGAGCAGGACACCAGTTTTTTCTCTTCCGTCGTTTGGAGTGCGCGACGCCCGCTTGCCCGCCTACTCGAATCCAGGCGCCGGCCGCATCACGAACTCGTTCGTGCCGCCGGGCCCACGCTGAATCGCGTAGGCGACCGCGCCGATCGTGCGCGTCGTCGGTTCGCCCTTTCTGGCGGCGTCGATCCCCCAGCGGACGTCGGCTTCTTCGGCCTTCACGTGCTGCATCAGGTACATGATCGCAGCCATGTCCTGGCCGTTGAGCGCGCTGGCTCGCAGCGTGTAGCGCAGGGTGGCTTGCTCGACTGCGGCAAGGCCAATGAGTTCGAGCACCGTCTTCTCGTCCTGCGACGTGCCGCTCACTCGCGCGACGTTGCCCGGCGGCGGCTTGTCCTCGAAGCGGTAGCCGCTGCTGGTAAAGTATTGGCGAACATTCGGGACACCGAGCAACCCCAGCTTCACCGGGGCCTCGGGCTCGGGCGCGGCTGCTGGCTTCTCGGGAGGAACCGTTTGGATCGCCTGCAGTGGCTGCCCGCTGGGAACCCCGGTGCTGGTGTTCGCGGGATCGGATCGGTGGTCGTCGCGTTCTCCACGCCCGTGGCTTTGGTTCCCGAAGAGCGCGAAGGCGCCGCCGCCTACCACCACCAGGACAAATATTCCGACCGCCAACCTGACCTGCTCTTTCGTCATCGTCATCTCCGAACGCGGCAATCCTCGCAGCCCGAGCGCCGTACGTGAACTGCGCGCGTGATCAGGAGGCATCCACGACATCAAGGCGGAGTCGACCCCCCGGCCGCGCGCACGAGGCGGAGGGTGTTTCCAATGATCTCCGGCCCGCCCGCGCGGCCGTGGCCGGGCACGACTATCTGCGTCCCTCAAAACGCCATACTTGCGAAGAACCAATCGAGTGGTACCCGGTGAGCGGCGGACAACCTCGGTCGGTGTCTGGATCGCAGCACTTTCATCCCGAGCGGACATT
>JANMSA010000293.1:0-4645 GCA_031388865.1 Acidobacteriota bacterium
GCCTGGCTTCAGCAGCAATCCGACAAGCCGGCGTTCATCTGGGTGCACTACTACGATCCTCACTTCCCGTACACGCCGCAGGAGCCTTTCCTCAGCCGCTACCCTGGAGATCCTTACCTCGGCGAAGTGGCCGCGATGGACCAACAACTAGGACGGCTCGTGGCCGCGTTTGAACGGAACGGGACGGGTCCAAAGGCCATCATCGTCGCAGCCGATCACGGCGAGGGTCTGGGGGAGCACGGCGAAGCGCAGCACGGAAATCTGCTCTATCAATCGACGATGCATGTGCCGCTGGTGGTGGTCGGGCCGGGTGTCGGCCCCGGCGCGAATGACCTGCCCGTCAGCACGCGCCGGATTTTTCATACGATCCTCGACCTGGCGGGAATTGACGCAACCAGCTCGCTTCGCGGCAACGATGAGGAGATCGTCGTCGGGGAGGCAATGAAACCGTTCCTCGACTACGGGTGGCAACCGCAGGTCATGGCCATCGAGGGGTCGCAGAAGACCATCTTCGCCGGCCAAACGGAGGTGTACGACGTGATCGCCGATCCGGGCGAGACTCGTGATCTCGGGGCGCAGGCGAATCTGTCGCGTACGGTACGCGCAACACTGCGCGAGTATCCGAACCCGTCGCAGACAGCGCAGGCGCCCGTGAATCTGGATACCGAAGCGCAGCGCAAGCTGGCCAGTCTCGGCTACATCGCCTCGACTGCGAAGCCGCTCATCCGGCCGGACGCACCACGCCCCCGTGACATGGCGTCGCTCTTCGAGACGCTCGACCGGGCCTCGGCCCTCTTTGTTCGCGCGCAGTACGAGCAGGCGATTCCCCTCCTCCAGGAGATTCTTGCCAGGGATCCCCACAACCTCGACGCAGCGCTCCGCCTCGCCACCGCGCATTCGTCGCTCGGTCAGGATGCGCAGGCCCTCGCTGCGTACAAGCGGGCCCAATCCATCTCTCCGGAGTCGACGGACGTGCGGACCTATCTCGGCCTCCACTACGCGCGGACGAAGGAGTGGGAGAAAGCGGTGCCGCTGCTCGAGCGCGTCGTCGCGGTCGAGCCCGATCGCCTGCCAGCGATGGAAGGCCTCGCTCTCGTTCGCACCCGACAAGGGCGTTTTGACGACGCGCTTCAGTTGCGGGAGAAGATCGTGACGATGAGAGCCGCCACCGCCGCGGAATTGATCGGGATGGCGGAGCTGGCCATGCGGATCGGCAACTCACCCAGCGCCGCGAACTCGCTCGAACAGGCCCAGGCGCTGCAGGGTCCCTCGTTCGATCGTCATCTCGATCTGGGCGTGGTCTACCTCTCGCTGCGACAGCTTCAGAAGGCAGCGCGGGAGTTCGAGAAGGTGCCGGCAGCCAGCCAGGAGTACCCGATGGCGCTCTTCAAGCGGGCGCAGGTGAGCGCCATGCTGCGCGAGCCTGATTCTTCAGACCGGATCGCCGCCGCTCGCAAACACGCCGACGCCGTCACCCGTCAGCTGATTGCGCGCGAGCAACTCTTCCGCTGAGCGCAAAAAAGGGGACAGGCAGCGGCGCCTGTCCCCCACGAAGCTGGCAATGAACCTCTAGAACTGCAGAATTACGGCGACCTGAAATCTCCGCGGGTCGTAGAACGATTTTGCGAAGGGAGCCCGGATCTTCGATCCTGCAGCCACGTTCGCCGGAAGCCGGATCGATGACGGTACATCGACGGTGTCCGGATCAGAAGCCGGTTTGAATCCGAGAGTTCCCACACGGGTCTCGTAGTTGTAGCCGGTCTGGTTGTCGTAGAGATTGAACACATCCACTTTGAACTGCAGATTCAAGCTGGCCGGCAATGCGAAGTTCTGCGTGTAGTTGAAATCCATCTGGTGATGGGCTGGTGACACCCGGCTGCCCGCCGGTTCCGCGTAGCGGTTCGTGTCGCTGGTACTGGTGGTGAGGTTCTGCCCCAGCGGACCGTACGGCAGGAAGCTCTCCAGCTGATAAGGCTGGCCGGACTGATAGACGCCGAACGCGCCGACGCTGGCCTTCCACGGAAGCATGTAGGTCCCGTAAGCTTTCACGACATTGCGGCGGTCGCCACGGAGGTCACCGTACTTGAAGTCCCAGAGCTGACGGCCCGCACCGTCCGCGATGAAGGACGAGCCGATGAAGATGGCATGGTCATTTGCTGTATTGAAGCTGGTGTTGTCCTGGTCGAAGTTGCCGTAGTAGTGGCTCCAGGTGTACGAGCCACGCAGGGACAGGTTGCCACTGCGCCAGACGGTCTCCGTGCTCAGTTCGTAGTACTTCGTGAAGGCGCCATCGAGCTCGGCGATGACATAGCTGGAACCACTGCCGATTGCGCCGCGCAGGCCGGTGCCGGCGGGGTTCGCCGTAGTCGGATTAGTTCCCAGATTCGGAATGTAGAGTTCCTGTTTGACACCAGGAACCTTGGAACCGAAAGCGATACGGGCGTCGTTGTTGGTGTCCTCCCAGAAGCGGTCCGCCTTCCGGTAGCGTCCATAGAGACGAGCCGACCAGCCTGAGTTGAGCTGCTGCCCGGTGCCGAGCAAGAACTCGTTCGTCTGCCGGGGTCTGATGCCGTCCACGAAGAGCTTGCCCGATGAAGATGCCACCGGACTGACTCCCATCAGAAGACCCTGCTGGTCAAAGTAGACGTTCAGGTCGCGTACAAGATTGCGGTCCCACGAAGCCGCGCGGGCGTCGGAGTTCGCGGCGGGGTTGTAGCGCGCGAAGCTCGCGTAAACGGTGTCGGATCCGTTGTAGGCCCAGGTCGTGCCGAGGCGCGGCTGGATCATGTCGCCGAACGGAGTTTTGTGCATCTCGTACTTCGTGCCGGGCGAGGAAACGAAACCGGCGATGTTGTCCGCTTTGCGAAGCCCCTGGCCGTAGAGCGTGTCACTGCTGGCGAGCACGCCGACGTTGAACGTCCAGTTGTTCCAACGAATGGCGTCGTTGATCTCGATGTTCTTCGTATGAATTTCCGAGTGGATCGCGGGGACGAGGCCGGTGGTCTGCTGCGGCAATACCGCCTGGAAGAAAGCGGGCCTTGCGGTGCCGCAAGCGCTGGCCGGACAGTTGACCGTCCCGCCGGGGATGGTGATGCTGCCGAAGCCGTTGCCGGTCTGGAAACGATCCTCTTCATCGACATACTGCTGATAGCCGAGGTGGATCTCATGCGAGATCCTGCTGCCGAGGGTGTGGTTGAAACCGATCTGACCACCCTTGCGGAAAAAGTCGTCGTTATCCGCCTGGTTGAGGCCCAATCCAACGGTTCCACCGCCCGTTCGCACACCGTTCTGCAGGTATCCGTACCGATCGATGTACTGCTGGACGAAAGCATTTTGAGTGGCGTTTCCTGGGACCAGAGTGGGCACGATCAACCGGCCGGCTGTATCGAGCTGACCGAGGGGCAGCTGCGTTCCGACCGCCAGTGAAGGCTGAACGTCCGAGAAGAAATCTGCCCGGCCGCCTCCCGGGTTCTGGAAGTCCGTGTACTTCAACGTCATGAAGCTGTTCGAGTTCATGACCCACGAGCCGTCGATCGTTGCGATTTTGAGGTCGGTTTCATAGCCGGTACCGGTCGTTGCGGTCTGCGTGGAGGTGTACGTGTTGCCGGTCTCCTCCCGGTGAGAGTCGCGGTAACTGGCATTGAGGAGCAGCGATGCGAACGGATTGAACGTCAACTTTCCGAAGAGCTCCGTCCGGTCAAGCTGGAAGTTTGGTAAATCGCCATACAGATTGCTGGCGTTGTCGCGCTTGGACTGGGGGCTGTAGTAGGAACCATAGAAGAACAGGCGATCGCGGAGGATCGGGCCGCCCAGGCTCAGCGTCGTCCAGTCCCGATCCTCGTCGAACTTCGAATTGGTGCCGCTGTCGAGATCCGCGATCATCGAATGATTAAGGACCTGATAGCTCACCTCACCGAAGAACTGGTTCTTGCCCGACTTGCTGACCGAATCGATCTCGAAACCGCCGGTGCGGATGAAGTCGACCGCTCTCGCGCCGCCCTTGACGATGTTGACCTGCGCAATGTCGTGTGTCGCCGGATCAGCGACCAGAACACCGAAGAGAGGCATCGTCACGTTGACGCCGTCGAAGTTGTAGACGTTGTCCTGACCGCTACCACCCGCGCTCGGGCCTCGGACGACTTCCTGGTTTACCGCCACACCCGGGATCAACTTCTGGAGATCGCGGTACTCCTGAGCGATGGGTAACGCCTCGAACATCGCGCTCGAGATGCCGCTCTTGATCTCGGTCGACTCTCGATCGACGAGCGTAGCTTCGGCAGTAACGGTGATGCTCTCTGAAACCCCCGCAAGCCCCATCGCGGCGTCGGCGTAGGTGTTCTGACCCAGTCCGACCTGCACTCGGCGGGTCGAATTCTGCAATCCGGCCAGGCTGAAAGTGAGCGTGTACGATCCTGGGATGAGTGCCGGAACCCGATAGTCGCCGTTGGAGTCCGTCACCGTCACGCGGGGCTGCGGAAGAACACTCGCGCTGGCCTCCACCGTCACGCCTGGCAGCGGCTGTCCGTCGGATGTCACCCGGCCACTGATGGAGCCGGTCTGCTGCGCAAAGACCGTGGGTACGGCCAGAAGAAGCATGGAAAGAGAGAGAAGGACACGAACGGCACGAGTCACTGGCAATGAAACC
>JANMSA010000364.1:0-3323 GCA_031388865.1 Acidobacteriota bacterium
GTGGTCCGGGTGTGTGCGCTTGTTGGTTTGGGGTTCGGTGCTCCGGCCACCCCCCCCCCCCGGGGGGGGGTGTGTTTTCGTGGTCACTTCTTATGCGGGGGGCCCCGCCCCCCCCCCCCACCACCGGCTACCGTCCGAGCCGCCTCCAGCGGCTGAAACCCGACCACGCCAAACGCGTGGTCGAGGCGCGCCGCGAGTTGGTGTGCGACTGGTTGGACGAGGTACGGTTTCCGCCGCTGGAAGCGGCTCGTACGGTAGCTGGTAATGCGATGTCGCGTTCGATGTGCGACCGTTCAAACGAGGTACGGTTTCAGCCGCTGGAGGCGGCTCGTACGGTAGCCGGTGGTGCGAGCGAAGCGAGCGACCACCGGATCACGCGACGGTCAACAACCGGCCCCGGAGGGGTCGCGGAGATCGCGCGGAGGACGAGCTGTCACTCGAAGCGCAGCGCTTCGATCGGATCCAGCGTCGCCGCCTTGAATGCGGGATACCAGCCGAAGCCGATGCCGATCAGCGAGCACACGGCCAGGCCGGTCAGCGCCCAGCCCCACGGGAAGACCATGGCGATGTCGAGCCAGAGCGCGACGCCGTTGCCGCCCACGACGCCGAGGAGGATGCCCAGCAGGCCTCCCAGCTCGGAGAGGACCACGGCTTCGATGAGGAACTGCCGGATGATGTCGTCCCTGCGAGCGCCGACCGCCTTGCGCACTCCAATCTCGCGAGTCCGTTCGGTCACGCTGACGAGCATGATGTTCATGATGCCGATCCCGGCCGCGAGCAGCGCGATCACGCTGACGACGAATGCGCCGATGCGGATCGTCCCCGCCACCTGCGCGAAGGCGGAAACCAGTGTGTCGTTCGAGTAGATCGCGAAATCGCTGTCCTCGCTGAGCTTCAACGCCCGCGCGGCGCGCATCGCGCCGATGGCCTTGTCCAGCGTCTGGTTGTACGTGGCCTGGGAGCTCGACTGGATGGCGATGTTCACCGTGCGGTTGACCCGCCCGAAATCGCCCAGGAATCGCGTGATGGGCACGATCACCAGATCGTCCTGGCTCTGCCCGAACGAGGAACCCTTCTCTGTGAAAACGCCGATGATCTGGTACGGCTTCTCGTTGACCTTGATGGTCTTGCCAATGGGCGTTTCGTTGGGAAAGAGCTTCTTCTGGATATTCGGCCCGACCACCGTCACTGCCCGCGCCAGCTCCACATCCTCGGGTGAAATGTTCCGGCCATAGCCGAGCGTGTAGCTGTTGGCGACGAGGAAGTGCTCGTTGGTGCCGATCATCGTCAGCCCCTGGATCTTCGTGCGTCCGTAGCTCGCGGGCTTGCCTCCATCGAAAATCTTGAAACAGATCGCGTTGGCCTGCCCGCCCATGAGCCGCTCGAATTCGCGGGCCTCATCGAGAGTGATGTTGCGCCGGTTCGCAAACTCCACTTCAGGGTCGCTCTTGTTCATGGTTGGGTACTTTGCAAACTGGAAGATGTTGCTGCCCAGGAAGCTCAGTCCGGACTCGATAGAGCCCTGAATGACATTCAGCGCCGTCATCACACCGATCACGGAAAACACGCCGATCGTGACGCCGAGGATCGTCAGAGCGGAGCGCAGCTTGTTCGTGCGCAACGCGATGAGAGAGATGCGGAGGATCTCGGAGAATTTCATTCGTTCCCGGTTAGCCGGTTGACGGAGCTGTTGTCAGTTGTCGGTTGTCGGTTGTCTGCGCCTTTTCGCCTGGACGAGAACTCCCGGACAACTGACAACCGAGAACCGAGAACATCACTCATACCGCAACGCCTCGATCGGATCGAGCCGCGACGCTGCGAGCGCCGGGGCGAAGCCTGAGAAGATGCCGGTGAACGTGGACACGATCAAGCCGGTGATGACGAGGCCCAGAGAGAACTGCATCGGGAAGGAGGGGAAGGCCGCGGCGACGAGAGCCGTGAGCAGCCAGGAGAGGGCCAGACCGATCACGCCCCCGACGAGGCAGATGGCGACGGCTTCGATGAGGAACTGCAGGAGGATGGTCCGGCGCCGCGCGCCTACGGCTTTGCGCGTGCCGATCTCGCGCGTGCGCTCCTTCACGCTCACGTAGGTGATGTTCATGATGCCGATCGCGCCGACGAAGAGCGCCAGACCGGTAATGAACAACCCTGCCGCAGCGATCCCGCTCTTGATCGGGTCGATCGTGCTGCGCAGGGCCTGCTGCTCGTTGATCTCGAAGTCTTCTTTCTGCTCCGGCTGCAAGCCGCGCACGCGGCGCATCGCCCCGGTCAGCTCTCCCTTGGCGATCTCGATGCGATTCTTGTCCTTCACCTTCACGCGGATGGATGTGTCCAGTCGTGAGCTGAACGCCTTCATGAACGCGGTCAGCGGCACAACGGCGTAGGCGTCAAAGCTGAAGAGGCCCAGGAAAGATCCCTGCTTCGCGTAGACGCCCAGGACGCGGAACGGTGTGCCGCTGATCATCACGGTCTTCCCCAGCCCGGACTCGTTCGCGAACAGCGCCTCGGCGACGTCATAGCCGAGGATGACCACGTTGCGGCCTCCGCGGGATTCCGTCTCGTTGAAGAAACGGCCTTCCCGGAAGCTCGGCGTGGACGTGATCAGGAAGTCGTCCGTGGTCCCCTGAGTGAAAACGCTGCGCACTTCGTTGCCGGCGTACTTCACGCTGCGCATGGTGTTCATGGTCGGCACCGCGGTAAAGAGCTCGGAATTCGGCGTCGCGGCGATGATGCGTTTCAGCTCCTCCGCGTATCGCACGTTCATCGTGCGCCGGTTGCGATAGTTCCACCAGTCATCGACATGCCGCCATGGCCATTTCTCGACGTAGAGAATGTCGTCGCCGATCACGGACAGGCTTTTCTCGAATCCCAACTCGATCCCGCCGATGGCCGAGCCCATGAGCGTTACCGCGATGATGCCGATGACCACGCCCAGCGCCGTCAGCGCCGAGCGCATCGTATGCGCGCGGATCACAGAGATCGCGATGCGGAAGGAGTCGGCGACTTCGATCAGGAGATCGCGCATCATTTTCGGTTGGCGGTTGGCGGTGTTTCGTTGTCGGTTGTCGGTGTCGGTGATTGGGTTGTCAGTTGTCAGTTGTCTGAGAGTTCTCGTTCAGCAGCCATTCCCCGCGAGAGAGTCGATTCTGCCATTCGTTTCGTTGTCCATCTGCGACATGTCCCGTCAGCCCGTGCATCGCAGACAACTGACAACCGACAACTGACAACCAAGAACGCCAACCGCCAACCGAAACCGCATCACTTCTTCCCTTCCTTCTCGATCTCCACCTTCGCGCCGTCCTTCAGCTTACGGGAGATGGCGG
>JANMSA010000377.1:0-13779 GCA_031388865.1 Acidobacteriota bacterium
TCCGCCAGGACCCGCGCCTCCTGAAGTGGGCTCTCACCAAACCGCTCGACCGCGTGCAGTACCAACCGCTCTCGCCACTCCGGAAGGACTTCGAGCTGATTGTCAGCCTGATGCGCGAGACCGGCGTCCTGGACCGCGACATCGGCTTCCACGAGTACGTGGATACGCGCTTTGCCGAGAACGCGAAGACACAGACCGAGTGGCGCTACGAGCCTGGCGACTCCGCAGCGCAGTAAAGCGCCCTAAGAAGTATCAAGATGGGGCCTGACCCCACCTTGATCCTGAACTTGCTCGTAGAGACGGTCGAAGTCGGCCAGCGAGAGCGTCTCGGCTCGCGCGTTTTCGTCGATTCCGGCGGCGCGCATCGCCTTCAGCGCCGGCTCGCGGGTGAGCTCTCGCCAGTTGATGAGGTTGTTGATCAGCTTTTTCCGGCGCATGCGGAAGGATGTGCTGACGAGGTCCAGGACTTCGTCGCGTGGAGAGGTCAGCCCCGGGTCACGCGGATCGAGCACGACCACCGCGCTGCGGACCTTCGGTGGCGGATGGAAGGAGCGCGGCTCCAGGGTCATGAGGATCTTCGCCTCGGCAAAGGCCTGCACGTACAGCGTCAGGTAGCCGTAAGCCTCGGTGCCCGGCTTCGCCACGACTCGGTCGGCGACTTCCTTCTGGAGCATGAATACGGCGCGGCGGCAGTGCGGATCCGCGATGGCGCGCCGGAGGATGGGAGTGGCGACGTTGTACGGAAGGTTGCCGACCGCGCGGTAGGGTGTCTCCGGATACTGAGCGCCGACGGCGTCTTCATGGCGGAGCTCGAGGCGCTCTCCGAACTGTGCCCGCAGACGAGCCGCCAGGTCGGGATCGATCTCGACAGCGATGATGCGGTTCGGCAACGCCACCAGCTTCTGCGTGAGGACGCCCTCACCCGGTCCGATCTCGACGATGACGTCGTCAGGCGACGCGCCGACAGCGGCCACGATCTTCTCCACCGCGCCCCGATTGCGGAGGAAGTTCTGCCCCCATTTCTTCTTCGGTTGTGTCACAGCGGGAGGATAAACTGAAGGGATGCCGCTCAAGAGAAAATTGGTCCGGGTCGCGTGGATGGCGATCGTCCTCGGCGTGCTGATGGAGGTGCTTGTCCTCCTCAGCGGAGGCGCACAGAACGCCATCCTGCGCGACACGCTTTCCAAGGTCGCATGGTCGTCGGTCGTCTGCTTTGGAGTTGCCGTGGGCGCCGCGGCCTCTGCAAAGTTCCGCGCCCCTGCCATGGGCCTGGCCGGCCTCCTGGCGGCGCCCGCCGCCTTCGCAACCGCCCGTGTCGTACACAAGGCATTCACCTTCGCGGCCGGAAAGGCTGTGTCCGAGCCGATGAGCATCGTCCTGCTCGTGGCGACGATGAAGGGCGCGGAGTACGCCGCGTTCGGGATGCTCACCGGCTGGCTCGCGAGCGAGTCTTTTGAGCGCGCGTGGCACTATGCACTTGCGGGCGGACTGACCGGTCTCTACTTCGGCGGGCTGATTGCCACGGTGACCGCCGCGGGCGGTAGCGGGAAGTTGTTTCCGATCACGGTGAACGAGGTGCTCTTCCCGGTCGGTTGTGCTCTGGTGCTTTTCGCATCGAGCCTGCTCACGGCGGAACAGTCCCCCGCTCGGGCGGGTTGAACAGGCGGCGACCCGAGTCCGCGAATCCTATGACGATCACCGCAGAACAAGCTCACGAGAGCCTGGCCCGGCTCCGAAAAGAAGTCTCCCGCGTCGTCGTCGGCCAGGACGCGGTCGTCAACCGCCTGCTGATCGCTCTGCTCGTCCGCGGGCACGTGCTGGTCGAAGGCCTGCCCGGCCTTGCGAAAACGCTGCTGGTCAAAACGCTCGCGCAGGCGATCGACGGCACGTTCAAGCGCATTCAGTTCACGCCCGACCTCCTCCCCGCGGACATCACCGGCACGCAGATCTTCGACCCGGCCGGGCGCACCTTCAACGTACGCCGCGGACCGATCTTCGCGAACTTCGTTCTGGCCGATGAGATCAATCGCGCACCGGCGAAAGTGCAGAGCGCTCTGCTCGAGGCGATGCAGGAGCGCCAGGTCACGATCGGCGACAGCTCGCACGGGCTGCCTGATCCGTTCGTCGTGATCGCCACGCAGAATCCCATTGAGCACGAAGGGACGTATGCACTGCCCGAGGCGCAGGTCGACCGCTTCGTGATGAAGCTGCGGGTCGACTATCCAACCCTTGCTGAAGAACTGCGGATGCTCGGGCTGTACCTCGATCCGATGAAGGAAGCGGTGCAGGTCCAGCGGGTGCTCTCGCTCGAGGAGATTCGCGCCGTCGCGCAGCTCTCGGCGCGCGTGCATCTGGACGAGCGGATTGGCCGCTACATCGTCCAGCTCGTGACGGCCACGCGCAGCCCGGGCGACTTCCGGCTGCAGTCGCTCACATCCCACATCGCCTTCGGAGCCTCACCGCGCGCCACCCTCGCTCTCGCCCATGTGGCCAAAGGACACGCCTTTCTCGAGGGACGCGAGTTCGTGATCCCCGAAGACGTGAAGGCGGTGGCGCACGACGTGTTGAGACACCGGCTGGTGCTGAGTTACGAGGCGGCTGCCGAAAACATGAGCGCGGACCGCGTCATTGAGCAGATTCTGGGGAGTGTGGCGGTGCCGTAGCCTTTTTGTCTTCTCGTCTTCGAGTCTTCGAGTCTTCGAGTCTTCGAGTCTTCGAGTCTTCAAGTCTTCAAGTCTTCGAGTCTTCAAGTCTTCAAGTCTTCGAGGAGTTTCATGGTCTCCGAGGTTCAGAGTCTCGTAGAGGTAGGTCGCGCGACCCTCTGAGACTATGAACCTCTGAGACTGTGAACCTGAGCCTTCCGAAGGACCCCTCGAAGACTCGAAGACTCGAAGACTCGAAGACTCGAAGACTCGAAGACTCGAAGACTCAAGGCTCGAAGGCTCGAAGGCTCGAAGACTCGAAGACTCGAAGACTCGAAGACTCAAAGACCAGACCGGATGAGACTCTTCAGACCGAAGCCCCCCGACCTCCGCGCCCCGCTCGTCCGTCGCGTGCGTGACCTGGAGATGCTCTCCGCCCGCTTGATCCGCGCGGGGTTTGCGGGGGACTACCACTCCGCGTTTCATGGACTGGGGATCGAGTTCTCCCAGGTCCGCGAGTACGTTCCGGGCGACGACGTGCGCACGATCGACTGGAACGTGACCGCGCGGAGCGGCGTACCGCATGTGAAGGAGTTCGTCGAGGAGCGCGACCTCACCGTGATCATCGCCGTCGACGTCTCCGGCTCGATGCGGTTCGGTTCGCTGGACTGGCGGAAGTGCGACATCGCAGCGGAGCTCGCTGCCGTATTCGCCTTCTCGGCGGTCGCCAACTCGGATCGCGCGGGACTGCTGCTGTTCTCCGACAGCGTCCGCGCGTTCATTCCCCCTCGCCGCGGACGGAGGCATGCGCAGGTCATCGTGCGCGCGGCCGTCGATGCAGCGATGAGGGGAACGGGCGGAGAGGCGGACATCGAAGAAGCCGTGCGCTTCCTCGAGCGCACCGCCGGTAAGCGCGCGGTCGTGCTGGTCCTCTCCGACTTTCTCGATCTCGCATTCGAACGGCCGCTCAACCGTCTCAATCGTCGCCACGACGTGATTGCCATCCCCCTGTTCGATCCGCGGGAGCAGCGGTTTCCAGCCGGGGCGCTGGCACGGATCGTCGACCTGGAGTCCGGTGCGGCGAGACTCGTGAACCTCGGGAGCGCCGATGTCGCCAGGCGCGCCGTACAACGGCACGAGCAACTCCAGCGCCGCTTCCGCGCCGCGGCCATCGATCACCTCGCCGTCTCCACCGCGGTGCCGTACGATCGCGATCTGCTGCGGTTCTTCAAGGAACGCGCGGCCCGTCACCGGCGCCCACAATGAATCTCATCCTGGCCCTGGTCGTCTCCGCGACCCTGCAACCCGCCGCGCCGCAAGTCGGCGACCTGATCACTGTCACGTTTGCGGGGCCTGTCACCCTCGACGCCTCGCGCGAGTACGAAGTGGTGCAGCGCAGTGCGAACCGGGTCGTCCTGCGTACCTTCGAGCCCAAATCGTTCGCGCTCAGCGGAACGGTACGAAACACGCGCTTCAGCAACCTCCGCGTCCCGATCGCTTCGGTGCTCAAACAGAGCGACGACCTCGCGCCCGCCCCTCTGGCCGCGCCGCGACCTCCGGAGTCTCCGCGCTTACCGTTCATCGCAATCGCAATCGCCGCGCTCTGTGCCATCGCCGCCTGGGCATTGGTCTGGCGGCGTTCGCGCCAAATGGTCGTCGCACTTCCCCGGATGGCTGACGTGGCTCCTGAGGAGAGGTTCAGGCGCGCGATTGCGGCGCTGCGAGGCGATCCGTCGCCAGCTTCACGCTGGGCTGCGCTCGCGAATGAAACGCGAGCCTTCCTCGCAGCGACACGGCCCGACCTCGGCAGCGATCTCACCACGAGCGAAGTCGTCCTGCGCCTGCGCGATCACGAGAGCATCGTGCGCGAGATCCTGCGGCAGGGCGATCTCGAGAAGTTCAGTCCGCGCGGTGCTCCGCCCCGTGATTTCGACGAGCTCGCCGTGCTCGCGCTCACGCTCGCCCAGCCGCGCGACTCGGAGATCGCAGCATGACGCGCTTCGCGCATCCGCTCTGGTTCGTCCTCGCAGCGCTGGTGATCGCGCGCACGGTTCTCTACTGGCGCGATCGCCGCGAGCGAAAGGGCGCATTTCCGTTCTCGTCGCTGTCGCTCCTGGCCGCACCAGCCGGCTTGCGGATCCGCACGGCGGTGGTTCCGTTCGCCCTCGAATCGATCGCCATGCTGCTGTTGATCGTGGCGCTGGCGCGGCCGCAGCGCGTGACGCGACTGGCCTCGAGCGATCGCTTCGGCATCGACATCGTCATCGCCCTCGACGCGTCGGGAAGCATGGCCGCAGAAGACTTCCGCCCCCGCAACCGCTTTACGGTTGCAAAAGAGCTCATCGGCGACTTCATCCGCCGCCGCCAGGACGATCGCATCGGGCTGGTGACGTTCGGCAGCCGCGCAGCGACGCGTGTGCCGATCACGTATGACCGGCGCGTGACCGAGGGCATTCTCGATCGAACCGAGCTGGGGGAACATGGCAACGGTACCGCCATCGGCCATGCGCTCGCCACCGCTGTGAATCGCCTGCGCAACTCGAAGACACAGAGCCGGGTGATCATCCTCGTCACCGATGGAGTCAACAACGCTGGCTCGATTGATCCGCGGGTGGCCGCGCAGCTGGCGGCGCGCAGCGGCATCAAGGTTTACACGGTCGGCGTGGGCAGCGACGGTCTGGTCCCGCTCCCGGTCAAGCGGCAGAACCCCTTCACCGGCCAGATCGAGACGGTCTACACGCATATCCGGGGCGAGCTCGACGAGCCCACTCTCACCGCGATCGCAAGCGCGACAGGAGGCGAATACCTGCGCGCCGCCGATCCCCGTGCATTGAGCAACGTGCTCCGACGCATCGACGCGCTGGAGAAGACTCGTCTCAGCGCACCGAAGCGGGAGCAGGTCGACGAACTGTACTTCGCGCCGCTCGCGTTAGGGCTGGTTGTGCTTCTGATCGCGGTTCTGCTCGGTGAAACGGTGTGGATGAAGGTGGCCGCGTGAGGCAGTTGTCGGTGATCGGTTGTCGGTTGTCTGCAATTTCTCGCATGGGCGGCAGTTCGTCCGTTGCTCCCATCGAGTCCAGTTGCTCCAGGTTCACTCGCCTTTTACTGACGTCCAGGCGAGAAATCACCGACAACCGACAACCGACAACCGACAACCAGCAACCAGCAACCAGCCGCAGCGAGGCGAGCGCATGACCTTCCGCAGCATCAACACACTGTGGTTGCTGGCGGCGGTACCGCTCGCGCTGCTGTTCCTTCTGGGACGGGAGCGCGTGCGCACACGGCTGGCGCGGCTTTTCGCTTCTGAGCGCCTGCGTGGCGTCGTGAACCCGGCGCGGGGCCTGCGGCCCTGGCTCCTGACGCTCGGCATCGCCGCAGCGGTGGTCGCTCTCGCGGGTCCCTACGCAGGGTTCACTCTCGTCCCGATCGTTGCGCGGGAGTCGAGTCGGGTCCTGGTCATCGACGTGTCCAACAGTATGGGCGCGGAGGATGTCGGCTCGTCTCGTCTGACCGGGGCAAATGCTCTGGCGATGCGGCTCGCACGCGCGCAGGAAGGGCGTGTCGCGCTGGTGGTGTTCGAGGCGCAGCCGGAGATCGTCTCTCCGCTCACGAATGACGGCGAGGCCGTCGCATCGCTCGTCGACACCTTGCAGCCGGGCGAAATCGGCGCGCCGGGATCCGACATCGGCAGCGCCATCGTTGCCGCGCTCGGCCTGCTGCAGGCAGAGACGGGGAAGAGGGGCGACATCATCGTCCTCAGCGACGGCGAAGACCAGGGTGCACGCGTGACCGAGGCGGTGCAGCGCGCCAGATCGCGCGGCATTGAGGTGTCGACGATTGTCGTTGGATCTCCGCAGGGCAGCCCGATTCCCACGTCGAATGGGCCGCTCCGCGATTCTGCAGGCGACGTCGTGACGACGTACGCGCGGAGCGACATCCTGCGCGGCATCGCCAGCGACACCGGCGGTCTGTTCCTCGAGAACCCCTTCGGGGCAGGTGCACTCGACCCGATCCTCGGCCGAGGGGACACCACCGAGCGGCAGACCCATGCGCGCGTTCCGGTCGACCGTTTCCAATGGCCGCTCGCGCTTGCGTTCTTCGCGATTCTCGGCGGTTCGCTCTTCCAGAGGGGTGCCGATTGAGGCTCGCCGTCGTGTTGTTCGTGGTCGGCTCCCTCGGGTCGTTGTGGCGGGACACGAACTCGCGGGCGTCGGCCATGAGAGGGGCGGAAGCGTTCGAGGAGAAAAAGTACGCGCAGGCGGTGGATGCGTTCCAGCGTGCATACGAGCTTGCGCCGACGCCGCGCAACGCATTCAATCTCGGGACGGCGCAGATCGGCGCCGGGGAGAGGGAGAAGGGCTCGGCAACGCTCGCCCTTGCACTGAAGGATCCTGAGCTGCGCGCGGACGCGTTCTACAACCGCGGCAACAGTGCGCTTGCCGCCAAAGCGCTGGATCACGCCATCCGTGACTACGTGCAGGCCCTGAAGGCAAAGCCGGAGCACGCCGCGGCCAAGCGCAATCTCGAGATCGCGCTCAAGCGCCGCGAGCAGCAGCGCCGCGACGCCGCTTCCAGCCCGCAGCAGCAGAACCGGCAGGACCAGTCGCAGCAGCAGCCGCCAACTCCTGCGCCGGGACAGCAGCCGAAGCCGGGAGATCTCGACCTCGAGGCGGTCCTGCGCAGTGTGCAACAGCAGGAGCAGGACGAGTTGCGCAGGATGAAAGGGACGGCGGGAGAGGCGAGGGTCGGGTGGTGAGGTGGTGGCCGCGCGCGATCGTCCTCGCGGCCCTCTGCGCGTTCCGCGCGGAAGCGAACGACATGGTCGCCGACATGCGGACGCTGCAGATGAACGACCTGGTCACCATCACGATTTCGGTGGAAGGCGCGTTCGCGGCGAACGACTTCGTCGAGGTCCCGCTGCAGAACCTCGACTTCGTCGGCGAGCCGAGCGTGTCCTCGGAATTCTCGTGGATCAACGGGGAGATCACGCGTCGGAAACTCTTCCGGTACCGCCTGCGTCCACTCGGTCCCGGGCCGGCGCAGGTGGGGCCGGTGGAACTGAAGGCGGAAGAGGGGCAGACTGAGCGGCTGGCGGCGATCGCGCTGCAGGTCCTGGCGGATCGGGCGTCTGCCTCGAACGACGCGCAGGTGGTGCTTCGGGAGTTGCTCGCCACGGATCGCGAGCCGTTTTTCGTGGTCGCTGAGATCGACAAGCGAACCGCATTCGTCGGGGAGGCGGTCACCATTACCTGGTTCCTTTACAACGCTGCCTCGATGCAGCAATGGCAGATCGTCTCCATCCCCAAACTGTCGGATTTCTGGAGCGAGGAGCTCACGCGCAGCGAGACGCCAGAGCGTCTCTACGTCGACAACCTGATGGTGCAGCGGATGCCGATCCGGCGTGTCGTGCTCTTTCCGCTGCGCAGCGGACGGTTGCGCGTGGATGGGATGACGGCGGAGGCGGCGATCATGCGACGGACGCAGCGCGGCCCGTTCTCCCTGTTCGAGGGCGAGCTGGTCGAGGCGACGTACACGTCGGCACCCATCGAGCTGGATGTGAAAGCGATCCCTCCCGGGCCGGAGGCGGACGCCGTCGGCCAGCTGTCTCTGACCTGCGAGAGCCCGCTCCAACGCGGCAGCGGCCCCGTAGTCCTGCGGGTCGCCCTGGCCGGACTTGGCAACGTTCGCGCGGCAGTTTCTCCCCGTTTCGAGGGCCAGGTCGACGGCGCGCTCCAGATCGAGGGAGGGGAGGTCACCGTTTCGCGTGACGAAGGCCCGGCGCGAATGACGCGCAGGTGGCGCTACCTGATCCTGCCCGCGGCTGCCGGGATGCTGCAGGTTCCCGCATTGACGATGAACGTGTTCGATCCTGCTGCTGCCGTGCATCGGCAGTTGCGTTGCTCGTCTGCGACGCTCGACGTCGTGGCCAACGCGCCGCAACCCGCGCCAGCGGTGGTTGCCGGCCCCGGACCACGGCGGATTCCGTGGAGGGGTCTCGCTGGCGGGATGGCCTTCGTCCTTGCGCTGCTCATCCTGGTGCCGCGTGGCGTCGGTGAGTTGCGCCTGCGGCGCGACGCACGAGCCATCGTGCGAGGAGCGAGCCCGGCGGAGATCCGCGCGCGGATGGTCCAGCGCCTGCAGGTCGACATCCGCGAACAGTCCGATCGCGGGGACGCATGGCGCGCGCTGTGTTCGATTCTGGACGCCGCGGAGCGCGACCGGGACCTCGGCGTCGACGCGGGCGACGAGATCCTGCAGCGCGTGCGTGAGATGCTTCGAATCGCGCGGCGATGAGCGCTGCTGGCAGGCAGCGTCAGGGCGATCTCGAAGGCCAGACCGTGGCAAAATTGTGACGGTCAGCGCCGGGCGCGGAAGCCGTTTTCCATCTGCTCGATCCGCACAAAGCGTGCGTGCTCCAGAGCCGTCCGCGCGGATGTGGTGAGCTCGGTGCCGATGGCTTCCAATACGTCGAAGCGTTCGTGCAAGGCAATCTGCTCGAGGAGCGGTTCCCAGTCCATTGGCCGGAAGAGCGTTACGGACATGTGCGGCCACTCGATGGCCGCACGCCAGGCCTGCTCCGCCGCCGCTCGGTTTGCCGGGGTGTCCGTCATCCACACGGGGGTGTGGAAGGCGAGCTTCTCGAGCTCGCTGGAGTAGTCGTCGGCGAAGACGACGGCGACGGAGCGTGGCAAATCAGTTCACCATCCGCACTGCTTGCCGCGGTTCTGCATCTCCAGCCAGTCGACCAGCGGTTTGAAGTAGTCGACGATGGCGGTTGCGTCCATCTGACGCTGGCCTGTCAGCGCTTCGAGTGCGTCGGGCCAAGGGCGGCTCGCCCCCATCTCCAGCGTCTTCGCGAGGCGCTCACCTGCTTCCTTGTTGCCATAGATCGAGCAGCGGTTCAGCGGTCCTTTGTAGCCACTGGTCTCGCAGAGTGCGCGGTGGAACTGGAACTGGAGGATGCGTGCGAGGAAGTAGCGGGCGTACGGCACGTTCGCCGGGATGTGATACTTCGCGCCTGGATCGAACGACTCTTCGCCACGCGCACCGGTTGGTTCGATGCCCTGGTATTGCGTGCGGAGCTGCCACCAGGCCTTGTTGTAGTCGGCCGGGGCGATCTGGCCCGAGAAGACTCCCCACCGCCACTTGTCCATGAGCAGACCGAACGGGAGGAACGCGATCTTGTCGAGAGCGTCTCGCAGCAGGAGGGGAATGTCGGCGGATGCGGGCGGCTCCTTGTCGATCAGTCCCATCTTCACGAGATACGCCGGCGTGACGGACAACGCGATGGTGTCGCCGATGGCCTCATGGAAGCCGTCGTTCGCGCTGTTCTTGTAGAGGTACGGCTGATCCATGTACGCGCGCTGGTAGAAGTTGTGCCCCAGCTCGTGATGCACGGTCGTGAAGTCCTCGGCCGTCTTCTCGATGCACATCTTCAGTCGCAGGTCTTCGCGATTGTCGATGTCCCACGCGCTGGCGTGGCAAACGACCTCCCGGTCGCGTGGCTGCACGAACATCGAGCGTTCCCAGAACGTCTCCGGCAGCTTCGCGAAGCCGAGAGACGTGAAGAAGCCTTCGCCGATGCGGACCATGCCCAGGGCGTCGATGTCTTTGCGCTTCTGGAGGATCTTCGTCAGGTCATAGCCGGCATTCGACTTCGGCGGTGCGACCACGTCGTAGATGTTGCCCCACTCCTGCGCCCAGATGTTCCCGAGCAGATGCGCCGGGATGGGTCCGTCGGGTGAGACGACGTTGGCGCCGTACTTTCTGGACAGGTTCGCGCGTACGTAGCAGTGCAGGGAGTCGTAGAGCGGCTTCACCTGACCCCAGAGGCGGTCCATCTCCCCCGCGAATGCATCCGGCGCCATGTCGTAGTTCGAGCGCCACATCGCCCCTGTGTCGGGATAGCCGAGCTCGCGGGCACCCTGATTCATGATCGAGACGAAGCGAGTGTACTTTTCGCGCATCGGCGGCGAGATGGAGTGCCAGCCGCGCCAGACCTCCAGCAGCCGTTTCGGGTCGCGGCTGGTACGCAGGATGTTCGAGACTTCGTTCACGTCGAGGCATGCGTCACCGGTGACGCCCGGCGGACAGAACTTTCCGGCGCCGTACTCCGCCTCCAGCTCCGCGGCAATGCGCGCAAGCTCGGCTGTCTTCACGGGGTCGGACGGCCCGGGTGAGACCAGTCCGAGCTTGATCAGATTGAGCTTGCGCCGGAGGTCATACGGCAGCTCGGTCTTGTCGAATCGCGCTGCCTTCTTGGCAAGTTCGACACCCGCGTTGATGAGTCGCTCGTTCTCGCGCGCCGCCATGAGCTGGGTGTCGTGCGTGATGTAGGTCGACTGGACCCAGGCTGCTCTCTGCTGGTCGATATTGAGCTGCTCGAGGCGCGTCTCTGCCTCGCGCACGAACTGCGTGGCGTCCTCAACGGTCGGAACGGCTTCTGAGGGAACGATCGTCGCTTCGGTCGTGGTCATCGGTTCTGTGGACTCCGTCTGCGCCCCGGTCTCCGGTGCCGGTTCGGGAGTGGTCGTGGATGTGCCTGCCGTCGTACAGGCTGCTGCAAACAAGAGCGCGGCGACGGACGTGAGGATGGGGAAACGCATGACACCTCCGGATGATTCGTGCGATCGCAGCAGCGGCGCCTGCAAGCAGGTAGCCACGCGAGTATATCCACCGTAACGCTCGGCCGCATTGCTACGTATAACCTTCATGAGGTGTTACCATCGCGGGCGGTCTGCGGCGGTTTGCACGTCGCGTCCAGCCATGAGTTCGAGGAGATCAATGAACCCCGCAATGCTCCGCCGTTTGTCCGCTGCCGCCGTTGTCATCGCCTTCGCGATCGCCGTTCCGTCCCACGCCGCGAAACGCCGCGCCGTCGCCCATCGGAAACCCGCGGTCCTCATCACAGGCACCGTGACCGGAATTGTGCTCGATGCCGTGACCGGTGCACCCGTCATTTCGCTGTCTGTCTTCGTCGGCACTCGCAGCGGCGCCACCGACGCGCGGGGTCGTTTCGAGGTCAAGAACGTGACCAGTGCGGGAACGCTCCAACTGATCACGGATCGGTCAGGCTACCTCCCCATCACGATGAACATCGGTCCGAACGATTCGAAGGACGTCACCATCCGGGTTACGCCGACCCCCACCGTCTCTGTACGACGCACAAACGGACAGACCCTGCAGATCGACACCGAATCGGTGAAGTTCGGGTACGCGGTGGTATTCAGCGGCTACCGCGACTCCGAGTTCGAGGACTTCTGCAAGGCAGACGGCACGAAGGTGCGCTACAACAACTCTGAGCTCAAGCGCCTGGTTGGCCCGGCGGTCAACGTTCCGGCGCTTACCTGCTGCCCGAGCGGCGATGCCGCGCGCATGAGCGTCACCCTGCGTACGGGCGAAACAGCAGACCTGCTGTTCACCGACACCTGCCAGGGCCGTAATGAAGTCGACCTCGGGGGTCGCAACCACGTCACCGGAGACTTCGAGCACATCCTCATCACCGAGATCGCCGAGATCGTCTTTCCGTAAAGCGCGAAGACCCGGGCATCGGAGCTTTCAAGGGAGCGCAGGGGCCTCGCCGGCAGGCGGATGCCACGGCCCCGCGCGCCCTGATAGACTGCGGTCGTGAGCGCAGTCCAGCAGTTCGCTCCTTCCGTCTCCTCTGAGATCGACCGGCTTTACGATCTGCAGCAGCGTAATCGCGCCGCGGTGGGCGCCTCGACGGCGGCGGAACGCATCCAGAAACTGCGCCGCCTCCACGATGCGGTGCTGGCTCGCGCGGATGAGATTCGCGCCGCAATGTGGGAGGACTACCGCAAGCCTGCGGCGGAAGTCGATCTTTCCGAGATCTATCCGGTGGTGGGCGAGGCGCGGCACGCGATCCGGCATCTGCGACGCTGGATGCGCCCGAAACGAGTCGCGACTCCTCTGGCATTGCTCGGCGCCACCGGCACCATCGTGCACGAGCCGAAAGGCGTGGTGCTGATCATCGCACCGTGGAACTTCCCCTTCAATCTCGTGCTGGGCCCGCTGGTGTCAGCCATCGCGGCAGGCAATTGCGCGATGCTCAAACCGTCCGAGATGACGCCCGCCTCCACCGCGTGCCTGAAGCGCATCCTGGGCAACCTTTTCGATGAGAGCGAAGTCGCGATCGTGGAAGGGGAGGCGTTGGTCTCCGAGGCGCTCCTGCGAAAGAAATTTGATCACATTTTCTTCACCGGCAGCCCGGCGGTCGGCAAGCTCGTGATGAGGGCAGCCGCGGAGCATCTGACGTCGGTGACGCTCGAACTGGGAGGCAAGTCGCCGGTGATCGTCGACAGGACGGCCAATCTCGACGAGGCGGCAAGAAAGATTGCCTGGGGGAAGTTCTTCAACTCCGGACAGATCTGCATTGCGCCCGACTATCTCCTGATCGACGAGACCGTCAGCGCTCCCTTTCTGGAGAAACTGCGCGCCGCGATCACGTCCCTTGGCAGCGAGGGTGCGCGCGGCATCATCGTCAACGACCGCCACGCCGCGCGCGTGAAGCGGCTCATGGACGACGCGGTGGCGGGGGGCGCGCAGGTCGCGCATGGCGGCGCGTGCCAGGGCCGGGAGATCGAGCCCACGGTGCTCACCCATGTCTCCCCCGATTCAGCGATCATGCAGGAGGAGATTTTCGGTCCCGTGCTGCCACTGCTCACCTACAGCTCACTGGATGAGGCTTACCGGCTCATCGAGTCGAAGGAGAAGCCTCTGGTTCTCTACGTCTTCAGCCGCGATCGGCGCGTCGTGCGCGAGATCCTGAAACAGACCCGCGCCGGCGGGACCACCGTGAATCACACCCTCATCCACTTCTATCATCTCGGACTCCCCTTCGGCGGCGCCGGCCACAGCGGTGTGGGCAAAGCACACGGCTTCTTCGGCTTCGAAGCGTTTTCGAATGCGCGAGGCGTGCTGAATCAGCGCCTGCCATTCAGCGCGATCGAGATGCTCTTCCCTCCCTACAAAGGGAGGTTCAAAAAGTGGCTGACCGATTTCACGGTGCGGTGGCTGTAGCGGGAGGTTGCTGGTGATCCGTTGTCGGTTGTCAGTTGTCCATGCAAAGTTTCGCAAGAGCGGAAACTCACCAAACGCGCAACCCGTGATTGAACGC
>JANMSA010000402.1:0-6904 GCA_031388865.1 Acidobacteriota bacterium
GGCTCGAGCTGCGCCAGCGCCGGGAAGACGAACAGCAGCAAGGCAGCCACGACGACGACTCGCGAGCGATAGCGGATCCCGATCGCCAGGTTGAGGATCACGAACGCGCTCACCCACGCCAGCACAGTGGGCCAGGCCTCAGCCGTGTACGAAACCGTGAGCCAGATCGCGAACGTCAGCACGGTCGCGACCGCGCCGAGCGCGTGGAGCCACTCCAGATCGCGCAGCATGGCGATCACTCCGAGGCCGGCGGCGATCAAGAGGAGAAAGCCGAAGAGAATGTTGTAGCGCGCGCCGTAGGCCGGCACGGCCGCGCCGAAGAGCGCGAACAGGAGCGGGAGTGCGACGGCGAGCTGTCCCGCACGATCGAACAGCACCTGCCTGCTGTCATCGCTTCGCCCGATCCACAGGGCCGTGGCCGCCGCGAGCGCGAAGACGACGAAGATTCCGGCCGCCAGCGGAAGCTGCGAGGCGTCGAGAAATTTCGCGATCCACGCCCACTGGTAGACCACACTGAAGATGACGCTGCCGATGGTCAGCGCCGGCCAGCGCTTTTTGTAGGCGACCCAGGCCAGGCCGACGTTGAGCAACAGGAGGTACGAAAAGAGTCCGATCGGACGGTTTTCTCCTGTGGAGAGCAGAGCCGGAGTCGCGAAGCCTCCCATCATTCCGAGGAGCGCGATGAAGAGGGAGTCGCGACGGATCGAGAGCGCGACCGCCACTGCCGTGACGACCAGCATCCCCGCGAAGACGGCACCCGCAGGCAGCAGGTGCCACAGCGCGTGCACGGCAAACAGCGTCGCGTAAAGGATGGCGATGCCCGCTCCGTGCATCGCGTTCGCGGTGAAGGCGTACCCACGCGCGATGCGCAGCTCGCAAAGGACCAGCAGCGCACTTCCGGTGAAGAGGCCGATGGCCGCTCGCACCGGCGGCGACACCCATCCATGCTCCACCGAGTACTTCAGAAAGTAGACCGCTGCGATGACCATGGCCACGCCCGCAATCCAGGAGAACAACTTCACGCCGATCACGCTCTCCCAGTCGATCTGCCTCCAGAACGGAAGAGCGGGTGGTGGGGGCGGGGCGAGGGGCGTGGCTGGCGGCGGAACGGGCGGCAGAGCCTCCACACGAGGCGGTGGCGGTGGTGGCCCAACCAGGCCCAGCGGCTGCGGAACGGAAGGCGGCGGCGTCGCCTGTGAAGGGGCGGTGCTCGTCGGCGCGGGTTCTTCGCGAGCGCTGAAGGCCGCCGCTCCAACAGACGTTGCGGCAACGGGCGGACGTTCAGTCGCTGATCGCTCGACTCGCGCAGCGAAGCGCGACTCCATCGCTGCCCGCAGCTCGCGGACGTCGTTGCGCGCCCGCCTCGCAAGCACGAGCGCGATCACGGCCACGACGAGCGCGATGAAGGTCCACATGAACAATGAGGGCCGGCTTGGCGGCCGGCCCTCATAGATTACGTCGTTTTGCGCGCAAGTTTCTTCAAGAGGTTCGAGCGGCGAATGAGCAACCCGAGTCCTCACTCAATTCGACGACACCCATGGGGGAGAGGGTCGCGAGACCCGCCGAGCCTTGATAGGAATGGGTACACCTCGCTGGCCTAGGTCGTTTCGCGAGCCGCGAGGATCTTCTCTCGCCCGGTCAGGTAGAGCAGGAGGATGAGAATTGCGAAGGGAATGAGCGACATGAAGTCGCCGAAGCCTCCGCGCAGCATCGGATTCCCTTCCGACCAAGCACCGATGCGCTGGTTGAAGCCTGCCATGAAAGGCACGCCGGCAAGGAACGCGATCACGATTCCGGCGATCGCACCGCCGGCGATGTAGCCCGACGCCATGAGCACGCCCGGGCTCTTGTCCCCCTCCGCCACGAGCTGCTCCTCGGTCAGGTTCTTTCCGGCGTGTTTGCGGGCGATCCACTTATCCACGGCCCAGCGAACGATGCCCCCGATCAGAATCGGCGACGAAGAGGAGAGCGGGAGATACACGCCAACGGCGAATGCGAGCGATGGAATGCCGGACAGTTCCAGGACCACCGCGATCATCACGCCCAGGAGGACCAGCCCCCACGGCAGCTCGCCGCCGAGGATGCCCTTGATGATGTACGACATGAGCGTGGCTTTCGGTGCGTCGAACTTCGGCACGTCCTGACCGTTCGGCAACTTCCGGATCGAGCCGTTGATGCCAGGATCGACGAAGTACACCGGCTTGCCGCTGTCGTCGACGAGATACTTCTCCGCGTTGCCGCCTGACGGATCGTTGCGGAACCAGACGTTGTACGTGTTCGCATCGGCCGCTCCGGTCGCCGTGGCGATCGAGCCCTTCACGCTCTCCTTGCCATGGAGATCCTTCGGATCCGCCATTTCGCCCGGCTTTGCTGATCCGGCGGAGAAGCCTTCCGGCGCGGTTCCAACCGGGACGTACACGGATCCGGCGTCATTCAGCTTCAGGAGAATCGGCCCGAGCACGAGCGCGGAGGCGAGTGCGCCGATGAGGATCGCGATCTGCTGGCTCTTTGGCGTGGCGCCGACCAGGAAGCCGGTCTTCAGATCCTGGGAGGTCGTGCCGCCGTTCGACGACGCGATGCAGACGATGGCGCCGATTGTCAGAGCAGTGACGAAGTAGTTGCTGCCTGTCCAGCCCAGGACGACGAAACAGAGGCAGGTCAGCAGCAGCGTGGCGACGGTCATGCCGGAGATCGGGTTCGACGACGAGCCGATCTCGCCCGTCAGGCGCGAAGACACGGTGACGAAGAGGAAGCCGAAGACGACGATGAGCAAAGCGGCGGCGATGCGTGCACCAATCCCGACTCCGCCGACGTACAACGGGTTCGAGAAGGCGATCACCACGACCAGCGCGATGATGCCCAGGAGCACCACTTTCATCGACATGTCGCGGTCGGTGCGTGGCACCTTCGGTGTGTCCGTGGTGTTCTTTGTGCCGGACAGGTCGCGCATCCCGCCCTTGATGCCGTGCCAGATGACCGGCAGTGAGCGGAACACACTGATGATGCCGCCCGCTGCAACCGCGCCCGCGCCGATGTACAGGACGTACGCGTTGCGGATCGCGCCCGGGCTCATGTCGCGGATGAGGGCCGTATTCTCGGGCGCGAGCGGTGCACCGAGGGATTCCCCGAAGAACTTGATCATCGGGATCAGCACGAGGTACGCGAGCACGCCGCCGGCGCACATGATGGCGGCGATCCGGGGGCCGATGATGTAGCCGACGCCGAGGAGCTCGGGCGAGACTTCGACGGAGACCGAGGCGGCATTGAAGGGTCTCCCGAAAATCTTCTCGGGCGCGTCTTTCCATGCTCGAAAGGCAATGTTGAGGGTCTTGTAGACGAGACCGATTCCGAAGCCGGTGAAGATCGTCTTCGCGCTCGTGCCTGCACCGCCGCGGGCTTCCTGCTCGCGCTGCGCCTCGAGCGAAGCGGCCGCCCGCGACTCATCGCTCGCCCCCGCCTTGAGCACCTCGGCGCACGCGGTGCCCTCGGGATACTTGAGGATTCCGTGTTGCGCGACGATCAATGCCCGACGAAGCGGAATCATCATCAGGATGCCCAGCAGGCCGCCCAGGACGGCCACGAGCATCACGCGCGTGATCTCGAGGTCGAAGCCGAGGATCAGGATCGCCGGCATCGTGACGCCGACGCCGAAAGCGATCGATTCGCCTGCGGAGCCTGCGGTCTGCACGATGTTGTTCTCGAGGATGGTCGCGTTCCGCGCTCCCATCTTGGAGAGGATGCGGAAGAGGGTGATCGAGATCACGGCGACGGGGATGGATGCGCTGACCGTCAGACCGACCTTCAGAACCAGGTAGAGCGACGACGCTCCGAAGATCATCCCCAGGATGGTCCCCACGATGACCGCTCGCGGCGTGAGCTCGGACATTTCGGTCTGCGGAGGGATGTACGGCGTGAACGGTGTGGGACCTTCAGGCGCGAAGCCAACCCGGTCCGGAAGCCCTTGCGGTGGAACAACGCTCATTCGGGATCTCCCTCTCTCGCGATGCTGAAAGCGGGAGCATTGTAGCGCAGCAACTTTCACAGGCTCGAGTGCTACCGCCTTCCCATCGCGCTCCAGCGCCGATATCCTCCGGCGACTCTTCCATGACCGACGACTCCTTCGCTGTACAGCCACGGAACCTCGCAGACATCATCATCTCGCGCGCTGCGACGGACACCGACCGGCTGGCGTACGCGGAGCGTACCGCTCAACTGACCTTTGGAGAGCTTCATGCCGAGGCGGCGGCGATCGCAGCGGGGCTGGCACAACGGGGCGTGCAGGCTCGCGACCGCGTTGTGCTGTGTCTTCCCGCCGGGCTGGAGTTCGTGCGCGCCTTCTGGGCAGTGCAGCTTCTGGGAGCGGTGAGTTGCGCCCTCAATCCCGGCACTCCTGTTCTCACGACGGTGAAGCGGGCACTGCGGGTACGCGCGCGGCTGCTCTTCACCCCGGACGAAGACCTCGCGCGTGAAGCGCGGCTGGCCGGAATCGAAACCATCACGCAGCTTCCGCGTGAGAGCGCAACAACACTGCGGAGCGGCGTCTGTACGGGAGAGGAAGTGGCCGTCTTGCAGACGACCTCAGGAACGTCGGGCGAGCCGCGTGCGGCGATGATCACTCATCACAACATCCTGACGGCGGCTGCGGCCGGGCGTGTCATGGGTTTGACTCCGGACAGCGTCATGGTGTGCTGGGTACCCCCATGGCATGACCTCGGACTCATTCGCTTCCTCATCACGGGACCTTATTTCGGCGCCGCGTGTCACATTGTGCCTCCAGCGGTGCACACGATTCCGGAGTGGCTTGCTACGATCGAGAGGGTGAGGGGAACGTTCACCGGCGCGCCTGATTTTGCCTACCGGCTCGCTGCTCGGTTTGCCGCCTGGAAGAACTTCGACCTCTCCTCGCTGCAGCACGCTCGGAGCGGTGGGGAGCCGGTTCGCCTGAGCACCATCAGACGGTTCGAGGACGCATTCGGCCTTCCGGGCGTGGTCGAGGCGGGCTACGGACTTGCGGAGGCAACACTAGGGGTCGCTGCCCGCCGCGCCGGTGAATCTCTGCGCGTGGACGAGCGAGGAAACGTTTCGTGCGGGACGGCGCTGCCTGACGTGGTGATGCGCATTGAGGCGGACGAGGGCTCGCCGGGAGAGATTCTCGTTCGCGGCCCGGTCGTGTTCGCCGGGTACTTCGACGGACTGGAAGAAACGCGCGAAATCCTGAGCGACGGCTGGTTGCGCACGGGCGACATTGGTCGCATGGATCACGACGGACACCTCTACGTTCTGGGGCGGAAGCGCGCCATGCTCAAGCGAGGTGGTTCCGTGCTCGCTCCGCGCGAGCTGGAAGAGGCTGCCCAGGAGGTTACCGGAGTCAAGATCGCGGCGGCTGTCGGTCTCGTGACGGCGGACCAGACAGAAGCCATTGTCGTTGCGGTGGAGACGGATGCGGATAGCGATCCCCAGCGGGTGGTCCGCGAGGTTGGAGAATCCGTGCGGAAGGCGATGGGCTTTCTGCCCGAACGCGTCATCGTGCTCGGAAGGGGATCGCTGCCGCGAACTGCGAACGGAAAGCTCCGTCACGACGTGTTGCGCGCAGCGTTGATGGACGGCACGCTGCAGGAGGAAGGAGCGATTCTCAGATCATCAGACTGAGAGTCTGCCACGAGATCTCCATCGGATCCGCAGTCAGATAGCGATCCAGCCACGCAGTGACTGCAGCAGCCAGCTCCGCCTCACCGCACCCTTGCACTGGGTCTCCCAGGATGAACTCGACGGAAGCTCTACGCCAGCGCGAGACCAGCGGAATGATGGGAGCACCTGTGATGCGCGAAAGTGCGAACGGACCGCGAGCCAGCTGGATCGAACCCTGCCGGAAAGGCGCCTGCAGGGAGCCCCGACCGGCCGGCTCAGGGTCTGCCGCCATGTAGACGAAACCGCCCGAGTGAAGGAAATCGCGACAGCGTTTGAAGAGCAGTGCGCGGTGCTGGTCGTCTCCCTGGGTCCAGGCCCGTTCGAAGGACGCGTTCGCCACGCCTCCGGGATGTCGTCGGATGACGAGCACCTTGGCCTGCAGCTGCTCGAGTGCGAAACCGAGCAGCGGCAGGACGCCCACGTGAAAGCCGGTGATGATCGCCGGAGGTTTGATCGCTGCGAGCAGCGGCTGGGGCAGGCCCAAAGCGCCGATACGCTTGTCATATCCGTACAGACGAATCGCCTCCGTCAGAAGGCGGTTTCTCATCAGCTGACGCCGCGACCATCGGTCCACATGACGGGCCTCATTGTCTGAAAGCTCGGGGAAGATCCGGGCGAGCTGACGCGCTTCCAGTCCACCAAAAAGGAGGGGCGCCAGCCGATCGGAGACGGCGAAAGTGGCTCTCGGCGCGTGGGTGACGATGCGCCCTAGAGGTTTCAGGATCGCGATAGGCGCTCGTTGCCGGCCCTCCCGTCTCACGAACTAGTGGAACCCGCGGTGCGCGCGGCGAGCGCATCGGTCAGGCCGCCAACGGTGAGTGGCGTGTCACTGAGGAGATCGGTGAGCTCCACGCCGAAACGACTCTCGCAATCCATCAGTACTTCGGCGATCGCAACCGAATCGAGGCCGAGGCCATCGGAACCAAGCACCGCGTCCGGCGTGATCGGCGAGGAGACCCCGTGGCCACGGATGATCTCCTGCACGGTGGCTTCGATTTCCTGTCCCGTCACGCCGGGCATTCTACCGATGCTCGCTGCAGGTATCGTCCCGTGATCGAACGCGCGTTCTCCGCGATCTCCTCTGGAGTGCCCACCGCCACGATCTCACCGCCGAGGTTTCCGCCATCGGGGCCGAGATCGATGACGTAGTCCGATTGCTCCACGAGCTGCATGTTGTGCTCGATCACCAGCACCGAGTTGCCGCGGTCGATGAGGT
>JANMSA010000412.1:0-2185 GCA_031388865.1 Acidobacteriota bacterium
CGCCAGCGATCAGCACTCTGCCATCCGGCAGGAGCGTCGCGGTGTGTGCATAACGTGCGGCGGTGAGACTGCCGGTCGGGCTGAAGGTCGCGCTGGCTGGATCGTACAGTTCGGCAGAGCTGAGGAATCCCTGGTCGCCACCCCCGGTGACGAGAACCTTGCCGTTCATGAGCAGCGTCACAGTGTGTTCGTAGCGAGGGCTGCCGATACTTCCAGTTGCGTTCCAGTTTCCGCTCGCCGGGTCGTACAACTCGGTCGAGGTCAGGTAGTCGTCGGGTGTGTCTTCGCCGCTGACCATCAGCACCTTCCCGCTGGGAAGCAGCACTGTGGCGTGACCTGTCCTGGCGCGTCCAAGGCTGCCGGTGGCGCTGAATGTTCCACTCGCGGCCTCGTACACTTCCGCCTGCCCGACGTACGTGGGAGTTTCGCCTCCGCAAATGAGGACTCGCCCGCTCGCCAGCAGCGTTGCTGCGGCCTGTCCGCGTCCCGTGACGAGGCTGCCGGTCGGACTGAAAAAACCACTCGTGGAGTCGAACACTTCGACCGAGGTCGGGTAGGCAAACGACGCGATTCCGGCGGCAATCAGAACCTTTCCGTTGGGAAGGAGCGTTGCGGTGTGGGCGGTCCGGCCGGTGCCGAGGTTTCCGGTGCTGTTGAACGTCCCGCTGGTGGGGTCGTAGAGTTCTGAGGAGGTGAGGTAGGTAAGGTCTAATCCGCCGGCGATGAGGACTTTGCCGTTGGGGAGCAAGGTCGCACTGTGGCCGCGGCGCGCGGTGCCGAGGCCGCCGGTGGCACTGAACGTTCCGCTGGCCGGATCGTAGAGCTCAGACAGTTTCAAGTTGACGCCGCCCTCGGGGTCCGTGAGTCCACCGCTGAGGAGGACCTTGCCATTCGTCAGCAGAGTCGCGGTATGGCTCAATCGCGGAGTGGAAAGGCTGCCGGTGGGGCTGAAGATCCCGCTCGCCGGGTCGTAGATCTCGGCGGCCCGGGGAAATCCGCTGAGGATATATCCGCCGGCGATGAGCACCTTGCCGTTCGGAAGCAGCGTCGCCGTGTGGAGGTTTCGCGCGACGCCGAGGCTGCCAGTCGCGGTGAAGGTTCCTCGAGTGGGATCGTACAGCTCGGTCGAGCTCAGATAACCGCTGTCACCCTGTCCGCCGGCGATGAGCACCTTGCCGTTCGGGAGCAGCGTCGCCGTGTGCTGCCGGCGCGGAATGCCGAGGCTGCCGGTGACGCTGAGCGATGCGTCGACGACGATTGGAAAGGCGAGCCGCGCCGCGGTCAATGTCAGGCGGATCCCCTTCGGAATTGCGCCGCTGCCGATCAGCGTCCACGCCGTCTCACTCTCCGAGCGTCTGCCGGTTGCGTCGACAAGCCATGGCCGGTCGATCTGCAGCACAGGCTCGCGGTGCGTGAACCGGCCCGCCGTCACCTCGCTCGTGGCAGGCGCTGTGGCGGATACGAACAACACGGCGCCTTCATCGATGACAACCGCCGACACTCCTTCGGTCTCCACGATCTCGAAGTCGTACGTGCGCGGCACGCGGTCGTCACGCAGCTGCAGGACCTTTTCGCTGCGCGCTCCTCGCGGCAACTCCATCACATCCGTCGAAGGATAGGCATCGTTGTAAACGAGATTGCCGTCCGCTTCCACAGCCTGCGATGGGAATGCCCCGATCGGGCGAAGCACCACGCGCTGACCGCCCAACTGGGCGACGATCAGGCCGTCGAACGAATGGGGATAGAGCACCTCCGGCCCCCCGACCGGGAGGCGCGGCCGCAGTCCCGAGGTGAGCCTGCCTTGAACGAACGAGTCGGCCGGCTCGAAGATCACTGGTGACCCGTTCGCTACGACCGGGAAGCTCCCGCACAGCTGTGGGGCGACCCGGTGCACATCCGCATAGGCGGCCACCGCGGCAACCTGCACCGCGAGCACCGCGAGGGCCATGACGTGAGACGGAAAACGGGATAGAGAGACACGCATGACAGACACCTCGCCGCGGCACGGGGACATTCACGTTTTCCGAGTGGTTGCAGTATAGGCGCTTCGGCAGGCGTGCCTGACGGATGTAGGGTTTGCAGCAGCGCCGCATTCTGTTGAATGAGAAGCGAGGCTGCTGCCGAGCGGGTTCACCCGCCTCGGCGAAGGGGAGGTCTACGATTGTTCGGATTGCGTATTGCCTCG
>JANMSA010000421.1:0-4704 GCA_031388865.1 Acidobacteriota bacterium
CGGGCGGGGCATCCAATGGTCAGGTGTGTCGCCCCGCCCACACAGGTCCCTCGACTCACGCTCGGGATGGCACTCCTGCGACGTGAGCCGCGAGCTCGCGCAGTCGCTGCTCCGTAAACAATCAGCGACCAGCAACGAGCAACGCCGCAAGGCCTTCACTCTTTGACGCTCCCGGCCATCATCCCGGCGATGTATTGCTTCTGCAGGACGAAGAAGAGCGCCAGCACTGGGATGATGGTCAGCACCGCGCTGGCCATCATCAACTCGAGATCCTGCGCGTGCTCGCCGACCAGGTTCGCCACGGCGACGGGCATCGTGTACTTGTCGTCATCGGTGAGGATGATCAGCGGCCACATGAAATCGTTCCACGCCGACATGAAGGTGAAGATCGCCAGAGTCGCCAGCACGGGACGCGCAACCGGCAACACCACGGACCAGTAGATCCGCAGCTCGCTCGCACCGTCGATGCGCGCCGCCGCAAGCAGGTCGTCGGGAATGGAGAGCATGAACTGCCGAACGAGAAAGATGCCGTAGATCGTCGCGATGTACGGGATCAGCACCCCGGCGTAAGTGTTCACCAGCCCCATCGACTTGAGCATGAGAAAGAGCGGCAGCATTGCCACCTGCGCCGGGATGGCCAGCGACGCCACGAGCAGCGCAAAGATCCGGTCGCGACCGCGGAAACGCAGCTTTGCAAACGTGTATCCGGCCATCGAGTTGATCAGCAGCGAGAGCGCGGTGGCTACGGCGGCCACGAAGAGGCTGTTCAGAAACGCGCGGCCCAGGTTCAGGTTCGTGAAGAGAGAGGTGTAGTGCTCGAAGGTGACCTGACTGGGGATGAGACGCGGCGGAAATCGCGTGGCCTCCCCCTGCGGCATGAGTGAAGCGGAGATCATCCAGAGCAGCGGGATGATGGTCGCGATCGCGCCGATGATGAGGAGCGTGTGAATCGTAATCGTGGGGAGCAGTCTTCGAGTCTTCGAGTCGTCGAGTCGTCGAGGGGAACCGGGGGCGAGTCGTCGAGTCCTGGAGTCTTCGAGTCGTCGAGAGGGACCGGCGATAGAAGACTCGACGACCGGACCACCAGGCGACTCTTTCATTGGTGGCTCTCTCCCCTCGAAGACTCGAAGACTCGAAGGCTCGAAGACTTCGGCACGGACTCGAAGACTCGAAGGCTCGAAGACTGCCTGACCACGGACTCGAAGACTCGAAGACTCGAAGACCTGCTCATCGCCACCTCCGCACCAGCGCGTTGGCCAGCGTCGCGAGCAGCATCATTGCGAACAGCACGAATGCGATTGCCGCCGCGGTGCCCATGTTCCACCAGCGAAACCCCTCGCGGTACATGAGCATGACGATGGTCAGCGTGGCGTTCAGAGGACCGCCGTCAGGGGTCATGACGTACGGCTCCGCGAAGACCTGCAGGAACCCGATGGCGGTGATGATGCCCACGAACACGAACGTCGGTCCGAGCATCGGGACGGTGACGTGCTTGAACTGCTTCCACTCCCCCGCCCCGTCGATCCGCGCCGCCTCATACAACTCCTCGGGCACATTCTGCAGGCCGGCGAGGAAGATGACGGTCGCGTAACCGAAGCCGCGCCAGACCGCGAGCAGGATCAGTGCTGGCATGGCCCAGCGGGGATCGCCGAGCCAGTCCGGGCCGGTGATGCCGACGGCGTCGAGCAGACGGTTCAGGAGGCCGACGCGCGCGTGATACACGTACCGCCAGACCACGGCCACACCGACGATCGTCGTGACCACGGGCGCGAAGTAGATCGTCCGGAAGAACGCCTTGTAACGCGCCAGCCTGGCGTTGAGAAGCAACGCTGCGCCGAGGGCCACGGCAATGGTGAGTGGGCCACCGACGAGCGAGAAGTAGAGGGTGTTCGACAGGGCGCGCCAGAACAACGCGTTGTTCATCAGCGAGACGTAGTTGCGCGCGCCGACGATGCGCGTGTTGCCGGTGTCGCCGAGCGAGTAAATGTCGAAGTCGGTGATGCTGAGGACCAGACTGCCCACGACCGGGATGAGGAAGAAGAGCGTGACCAACGTCATCGCAGGGATGAGAAAGAAGAAGGCAGCGCGGGCTTCGGTCCTCACGGTCCGTCCCCTGGCGACGCCTTCGTCCTGCCAAGCACCCACCTTCTCTTCTCCAGCATCCGCTCGACCTTCGCGTCGAGGGCGAGGGCGGCAGCGCGCGCGTCGCGATACTGACCACGCGCCATGGGCTGGCCGTATTCGAAGACCGCCGTGACGACGCTCTCCGCCTCGGGAATGCGCGGCAGCGCCACGGTGCGATCGAGCTGGGTGCGGAACGCCGCGATCTCGCGGTCGGCGACGAGCTTCGGCGCGCGCCAGGCGCTGCGCCTTGCGGGAAGATCGTTGCTCAACTCATAGAAGCGCACCTGCACGTCCGGACGTGACAGGAACTGGATCAGCTTGCGGGCGGCGGCCTGCTTTCTGGAGCTCTTCGCGATGACCAGACTCGATCCGCCGGAGAGCGACACTCCTGGAAACGGAGTTCCGTCCGGTGCAGGAAGGGGCGCTGTGCTCCACAGCTTCTGCTGATCCGCCGTGAGGCGGTCGCGCAGATTGCCGACGTCCCACGGACCGCTGATGAACATCGCGAAGTCGCCCTCGCCGAACTGCTGGTAGAGATTCGCGACCTGACTGTTGCTGACCGCTGGCGCGTACCCACGCACAAAGAGGCTGCGATAAAATTCGAATCCGTCGATGAACTGCTGCTGCTCGAAACGCGCGCTGCCCGCTTCATCGACGAGCATCGCGCCGCGCTGCAGGGCGAAGATCACCGGCTGCGGCCACTCGTTCGTGGGCAGGATGATCGGGTAGAAGTGATCGCGCTTCGACTCGCGCTTCAGCCGCTCCATCGTCGCCAGCCATTCGCTCCACGTCCGCGGGGGTGTGGGCATCATGTCGGTGCGATAGAAAAGCACGCGCGTGTCGACGTACCACGGGATGCCGTACAGCGTCCCGTTGACGACGTTCGTGTCCCAGATGCCCGGAAAGTAATCTTCGCGCGGCACCAGAGTCTCCTCGAGCGGAATGATCGCGCCGACGGTGACCAGCTCCGCCATCCACGAGTTGCCGACCTGCGCGACGTCGGGAAGGGACTTTCCCACATGCCCGGTGAGGATCTTCTCGTGCGCAGCGGTCCACGGAATCTGCTGGATGTCGACCTGGATGCCGCTCTCCCGCTCGAACTGCTGGATGAGTTCCGCGACCACTTCCCCCTCGCGGCCCAGGCCCCAGAACTCGATGCGGTCGGTTCGGCTTGCTCCGGAACACGAGAGCAGCGCAAGAAGAGAGAGAGTGGCGATTCCGGGGAGGAGTCTTCGAGTCTTCGAGTCTTCGAGTCTTCGAGTGGAAGAACCCACCCGGTGTGAGGTTCCCCTCGGCGACGTGAAGACGCGAAGACTCGAAGACTGCCTCGTCCAGGCGAAACACCGCAAGCAACCAGCAATCAGTAACCAGCAACTCGCGCGAAGACGCGTGCCAGCAACTAGCAACCAGCAACTCGCGCGAAGACGCGTCACTGCTCCAGCCATCCACCGGTGAACCCCGCCCGGCGCAGACCGCGGCGGACGTGCTCGTTCTTCTTCATCGTTTCCCACACCAGGCCGGAGCGATGGTTCTCGATCATGGCCACGATCGGGCCCTGGTCGATGCCGAGGTAGTCGTTGTCGAACCAGCCCAGGCCGGGGACGATCCTTCCCATCTGCAGTTTTCGCGGAGCGGTCAGCGTTGGGTTGAACGAGTCCTGAAACCCGTACTGCTGATAGAGCTCAGCCCCGTACGTGCCGATCATGGCCTGCATCGCCGGAACGGCGATTTCGGGGGCGAACGCGATGGAGGAGACCGCCGCTGTCGGCGCGAGGGTGCCGTCGTCGCGCAGCTCACCCGGCGCAGTTCCGCGCGCGGTGTAGGTCCAGAACTGTCGCTGCACGCCGTTCACTCTGAGCTTGCCATCAAACGGACCATCGCATGCGGTGAGACCCCAGACGTTCTCGCCGTAGCCCCGCCACTGCATGGGATTGTCGATGGCGTAGGCGCGTTGGGACAGCGTGGCGCGCCGCGAGTTCTCGAAGTAGTCGATGCCCTTCTCGCGCATCACGTGATCCTTGATGCCGCGGAAGTCGATCCAGACGTGCGAGTACTGATGTCCGAACAGCGGCCCGAAGACCAGGTGCTCCTGCCCGTAATGCGTGCCCCATTTGTAAGAGCTCGTGTACGCGTTCCAGGCTTTGGGCGAGATCGGATGGGTGGGCGATCCGATGGCCAGCACGTACAGGATCATGGCCTCGTTGTAGCCGGTGTAGTCGTAGTCGTGAAGGCCATTCTCGGGCGTCCAGCCCATGCTCACGAGCGGATTGCGCTCGTGGAAGAAGGGCCACTCGGCGCGTGTGTAGAGCCGCTCGGCAGTGTCACGGATGGCGCGCTCAGTCTCGTTGTCGCGATCGAAATACGACTGACAGAACAGCGCGCCCGCAAGGAAGAGCGTCGTATCGATGGTCGAGAGCTCCACCTTCTCGAAGCGCTTCCCGCTTTTCATGTCCACGAAGTGATAGAAGAATCCCTTGTGGCCTTCGACGCCATTCTCGAAGAAGCGCAGCGTGGTCAATACGCGCTGCGCCGCGGCCTCGCGCGTCACCCAGCCCCGCTCAGCACCGATGGGATATGCAG
>JANMSA010000428.1:0-5370 GCA_031388865.1 Acidobacteriota bacterium
CACAGGTTCACAGTCTCATAGGGCTCTGAGGCTCGTACAGGACGGGGGCCTGTGAGACTCTGAGACTATGAACCTGTGAGCCTCCTCGAAGACTCGAAGACTCGAAGACTCGAAGACTCGAAGGCTAACGAGCGCACCGCGGCACCAGCTCCCCCAGCAGCTCCGCCGTCCGCTCCAGCTCGGCGGCCGTCGTGAATCGGGATAGCGAGAAGCGGACCGTCGACCGCGCTTCTTCGGGAGTAAGGCCCATCGCCAGGAGGACGGGACTCGGCTCGACCCGTCCGGAAGAACAGGCCGAGCCTGTGGACGCCGCCACGCCGGAGAGATCGAGGGCGATCACCATGCCTTCGGCATCGGCTCCCAGGAAGGTGATGTTCGATGTATTGGGGAGGCGGCGCGCCTCTGCGCCGTTGATCGCGACATCGAGGCGGGCGCGCACTGCGCTCTCGAACGCGTCGCGCAGCGCCTCGATCGCCTCCGACGGAGGGCGCAGCGCGGCGGCTGCCCCGAATGCGGCGGCAAAGGGAACGTTCTCCGTTCCGGGCCGCCGGCGACGTTCCTGCGCTCCGCCATAAAGGTGCGTCGTCATCGTGACACCCCGGCGCACGAACAGCGCGCCGATGCCTTTCGGCGCATGCAGCTTGTGCCCGGACAAGGACAGGGTGTCCGCACCCAGCTTCCCGACGTCGATCGCAATCTTTCCAGCGGCCTGCACTGCGTCGACGTGAAAGTGCACGCCGCGGTCGCGTGTGGCGCGGCCGATCGCCTCGAGCGGCTGGACGACGCCCGTCTCGTTGTTGGCGAGCATCACCGTGACCACCCGCGTGTCGGGACGCATGGCGTCGATCACGGCCTGGGCCGGGATCTCGCCACTGCGTGACGGCGCAACTCTCGTGACGTCCGCGCCGCGAAGCTCCAGCTCGCGGATGGGCTCGGAAACCGAAGGGTGCTCGATTGCGGATGTGACGATGTGGAAACGACCGGACGCCGGAGCGCCGCCAAAAATGGCAGCGTTGTTAGACTCGGTCCCGCCGCTGGTGAACACGACCTCCCGCGCGGTCGCACCGATGAGGGTGGCGACCGACTCGCGGGCACTCTCGAGGACTCGCCGGGCGGACTGGCCCTCCCTATGAATGGACGAGGCATTGCCGTAGACGTCCCGCAACGCCTCTTCGAGGACTTCGAGGACGCCCGGATGGATCGCCGTCGTCGCGTTGTTGTCCAGATAGACTCGCATTGCCCCTGAAAACCATGAAAGCGCTGGCTGCTGTTCTGATGTTCGCCTTCGGTACCGCCATTCTGGCGCAAACCGCCGCTCCTCAACCATCCGCAAAAAAGCCCGGCACCAGGGACGCGAAGAAGGAAGTACAGGGCGATCGGCTTCGCAAGCTCTCCAAACGCGAGCGCAAGGCGAAGACCGAGAAACTCGAGGTCCGCCATCAGGATTTCCTCACCGACGTTTCCCCGATCCTCCTTTCGGCTGAGATCGACACGTTCCTGACGATGGAGACGGACGCGCAGCGCGATGCGTTCCTCGACGATTTCTGGCGCCGGCGCGATGCGATGCAGGGGACCGCCGGCCGCTTCCGGGACGCCTACTACGCGCGACTGGACATCGCCAAAGAGCAGTTCAAGCGCATGGATACCGATCGGGCCAGGATGTTCCTCCTGCACGGTCCGCCAAACGACGTCGTCCGCGCGGACTGCTCGCGGCTCCTGCAGCCACTGGAGATCTGGAAGTACCAGCAGATCCCGGGAGTGGGGATGAACATCCACCTCCTGCTCTACAAACCTCGCGTGGGGGGCGACTACCGCCTCTGGAATCCCCTCGGCGGCACGATGGCGCTCCAGGAACTGCTGGTGGGCAACACGGCCGAGCTCTCCGCGCAGAGTGCCGGCGCGCGCCCTGCGCTCGACGAATCCGCCAGCCCCTACGCATACATGAGCCGCGTCCAGCTCGAATGCAAAGATGGCCAGGAGATCATGCGCGCGATCACCAGCATGGTGCAGTCGCGCATCGACCTGATCAAGCTCTTCGAGCCCGCCCAGCTCGACGAAGAGCAGGTGCGGAACATCCTGCGATCCGCGGTGATCGCCGATCCTGACGCCCCGAAACTGAACGCGGAGTTCAGCGTCCGCTTCCCGGCCAAGGACGGCAGCCGCACCGACGTGCAAATCATGCTGCTCGTGCCGCGCGCGGAGATCTCCCCGGCGCAGGTCTCCGGCGTGGAAGTTTACACCGTCGACGTTGTCGGCGAAGTGATCCGCGACGGGAACCTCTGGGAGAAGTACCGGTATCGTTTCGACTTTCCGGGGAACTTCCAGGGTGAGAAGTTCCCGATCGTCATCGACCGGCTGCTCAGGCCGTCCGAGTACGTGTCCCGCATCAAAGTGATGGATGCAAACACCGGAGCGCAGACGATCATCGAGTCGCCGCTGACGGTGCCCGAACTGTTCGTGGCGGAGACGGTCGCCGCGGTGGAGCCCAAGGGAGACGACGCGCCAGTCCCACTGGAACCACCGGTCGCTAAGCAGGAAAAAGCACTGGTCGTCGAGGAGACGCGGCTGCGCATCGTCCCTCCGCCGGAGGAGATCGTGAGCGGGATCCAGACCATCGAGACGATGATCACCGGCGACAGGATCAAGGCCGTCGAGTTCTGGTTCGACGGGCGGAAGATCGCAGTGCGCCGTTCGCCACCGTTCTCGCTCGACCTCGATTTCGGCGTCGTGCCCAGCCCGAGACGCATCCGCGCGGTGGGTCTCGACGCGAAGAACACGCCGGTGACTGGCGACGACGTGATCGTGAACATCGGGACCGATCCGTTTCGCGTGCGCATCACCTCCCCGCGCATTGCACCCCACCTGGTCGGGCCCTCGCGTGTGGAGATGGACGTGAACGTTCCCGAGGGAGACGAGTTGGAGTCGCTGGAGCTCTTCTGGAACGAGACCCGGCTGGCAGCGCTCTACGATCCGCCGTTCGTCCAGACCATCGACATTCCGGCGACGGAAGGTGTCGGCTATCTGCGAGCCGTCGCGAAGTTGAAGAACGCGACCATGCCACCCGTCGAAGACGTGGTGATGATCAACTCGCCTGCGTACATGGAAACACTGGACGTGCATCTGGTGGAGTTGCCCACCACCGTGCTGGTGAACGGCAAGGTGTCCAGCAACCTCACGGACAAGTCGTTCAAGGTCCTCGACGCCGGCAAGCCGGTCTCCCTGGCCAAGTTCGAATACGTAAAGGATCTCCCCCTCTCGATCGGTCTGGCCCTCGACACCTCCGGGTCGATGCAGCCGCGGATGGAGGAGGCGCAGAAGGCCGCCGCGCTGTTCTTCGAGAAGATCCTGCGTCGCGGCGACAAAGGTTTCCTGGTCGCGTTCGACAAGACGCCGAAGGTCGTTCAGAAGTGGTCTGCGAAGGTAGGCGACATGCATGCGAGCCTGGCGCGGCTGCGCCCTGAGAGTATGACCGCGCTCTATGACGCGGTCGTGTACTCGCTGTATCAGTTCCAAGGCATCCGCGGACAGAAAGCGCTGGTGCTGATCAGCGACGGCAAGGACACCGCCTCGAAATTCACGTACGACCAGTCACTCGAGTACGCCCGTCGGGCGGCGGTCCCCATCTACGCAGTCGGGATCGGCATTCGCGGCAACCAGGCCGACGTGCGCTTCAAGCTCAGCAAGATGGCGACGGAGACCGGCGGCTCGGTGTTCTACATCGAGAACGCCTCCGAACTGAAGAGGGTGTACGACGACATCGAGGACGAGCTCCGCTCGCAGTACGTCCTCGGCTTCTACCCTGCCCCCGAGGTGAAAGCCGGTGGCAAGTGGCGGGAGCTCACGGTGCAGGTTCAGGAAGGGAAGGCGAAGACGATCAAGGGGTACTTTCCATGAGCCGTCCTGTGATGAATGGTCTTGCGGTAAATGGGCCTCTGAAAAGTCGTCAGCGTTCGGCGATTCGTGGCCCGCGTGCGAGAACGATCCTCCTTTCTCTTCTCCTCGCTTTCTCGGTCACGGCTGCGGAGATCAAGCCGCTGACGCGCGCCGAGCGCAAGGAGCGCACGACCCGGCTCGCGGACCAGCATCGCCAGTTCCTGGCGGACGTGGAGCCGGTGATCTCGGAACCGGAGCGCGATGCATTCCTGCGGCTCGACACCGAGCCGCAGCGCGACGTGTTCATCGAAGACTTCTGGCGCCGGCGCGACATGATGGGCGGCACGACGAACCACGCGGCGCGCGCGGATTACATGGAGCGTCTCGAGTACGTGAAGGAAAAGTTCGACGGGATCATGTCGGACCGCGGCAGGATCTACCTCGGTCAGGGCGTGCCCGGACAGATGATCGACGCCAGATGCTCGCGCCACTTCGTGCCCATGCAGGTGTGGTACTACCAACGCATCGAAGCCATCGGCAGCGACGTGACGCTGCTCTTTTTTCGAGCGCATCACGAGCGGAACTTCCGTCTCTGGAACCCTCGCGTGGACGGCATGGCGGCGCTGATCAGCAAGGACATCGACTCGACCGGGAGGTTCCCCGCCAACATCGCCCACGACTGCAAAGACGGCGATGCCATCGGTGCGGCGATCGCCTACATGAACTACGCCCAGGAGCGCGTCCTCAAAGTCTACGACGTGCCAAAGGTGACCGGCGAAGACGTGAACCGGATCCTCCGCTCGTCCGTGCTCGCGGATCCCAAAGCGACGAAGCTCACCGCAGAGCTGACGGTTGCGTATCCAGCCAGTGACGGTTCCAAAACGGACGCGCAGCTCAGGATCTTCGTACCGCGTGCACAGCTGAAGACCACCACCGTGAACGAGGTGGCGGTGTACACCATCGACGTCGTCGGCGAAGTCCTCCGCGACGGAAAGATGTGGGAGAAGTACCGCTACCGGTTCGATTTCCCGGGTGACATTCAGGACGAGAAGCTGCCCATCGTCATCGACCGGCCACTGCGCCCCGCGTCCTACAAGTCGCGCGTGAAGCTGACCGACTCGTCGTCGAATGCGCAGATCATCCTGGAGACGGACCTGGACGTCCCGACGATGGAAGCCACTGTGGTGAAGACCGAGGAGTCGGTCGCTCTGGCGTCGATCCGCACCGACCTGGTGTCTTCACGCGCGAACCTGCGCATCGTGCCGTTGACGGAGGGGGTGATCAGCGGGCTGCAGACCATCGATACGCTGGTGAGCGGCAGCGGCATCAAGGCGGTGGAGTTCTATCTGGACGGGAAGAAAGTCGCCACCCGCCGTTCGCCTCCGTACAAGCTCGACCTCGACTTCGGCACCGTTCCGCGCTCACGCAGCGTACGCGTGGTCGCGCTCGACTCGCATGATCAGACCATCACCGGCGATGAGGTCGTCGTCAACACCG
>JANMSA010000429.1:0-1694 GCA_031388865.1 Acidobacteriota bacterium
CACGAAGCCAGCAGCGCAGCCACGGCGTCGCCAATGTCGGCCTCGTCGTCGATCAGCAGCACACGCCGCGGCAGGATGCCCGGTGGTTCGCCGGGGTGGGCCAGATTGAGTTCGCTGCGGTAGGCGATGACGCGCAGCATCCCCCCTTCGGCGCCCAGAACGCCCTTGTGCACGGTGCAACTGGTGGTGGAAGGCCCGTTCAGCCCCGCAGGCGCTGGTCCCTGGCGGAGACGTCAGCGTTCGTGGCGAGTGCCGCGAGCGCGAGAGAGGCCAGTGCTTGCGCGTTCCACGCCTCCAGGGTCATCTTCTGCTTCTCACTTCGACTTCGACTTCGACATTTTCAGCATCGCGTCGAGCTCTTTCCGGTGCTCCTTGTAGAACTGCAGTTTCTCGGCGTCGAACTCCTTCGCCACGGCATCCGGCTTGGCGCCTAGATCGATCGCCATCTGGGCGGCTGCCACGACGAATAGCGCGCCGGTCATGACGACGTACTCGCGAGTGTCCATCCCGTGTGCCGCGAGCAGAGCGCGCGCCCGCTTGTCCGCGTTAATGGACGTCTCGAGCTCGTCGAGCGACGGCTCGTTGCTTCCGCCTTCGCTCTCCTTCTCGGCGGCGGCGCTGTCCTCGCTAGTGCCGCTCGTTTGGCTGGCCTTATCCAGGTCGAGTTTCTCCATCGCCAAGTTGATCGCATTCCACTTCCGGACGCCGTCGATCGTAAGGCGGAAGCGCTTGATCTCCTCCTCGTCGGCGGCGTCGTCCGTGGCTTTTGCGGTCACGTTGAAGCTCTTGGGTCGCGGGGCAGATCCAGCGGCCGGGGCATCCGCCGCGCTCTTGGACTGCGGCGCCGAGCCAGCGGCCGACGCATCCGCCGCTTTGTCGCCACAGGCGGTAAGCGTGGCCGCGAGCAGCAGGGAAGGGAGGAGGCGGAGAGTGTTATGCATGGTAGTCCTGGTGTGAGAGTGGATGCTGTTACTTGGGGGTGTGCCGCACGATCAGGTGGCCGTCATCCGACGAGATCATGCCGGGAGTATCGCCGGCATCGGGACGCGTGAAGTCCGCGCGCCACACCCCTTTGCCAGCCGCGGGAAGGGCGATGGCGAAGATCGGGTCTGTACCCCGTCCCCCGCTGGCGTCACCCACCTGCTCCCGCTGGTGACGGCGACCCCATGAGTCGGCCCAGGAATTCCCCTCCGTTGCAACGGTCACGCCGAGGGCCGTCGCGGTTCCAAGCTCGGTGGGCCGGCCAGGGCGAAAAGTGATCGTGAACGGCAGTGCGGTGTCGCCTTTCGCTCTTTCCTTCGGCTTGGCATCGGTGCCGTCGCAGGTTGTGCCGGGCTCCTCGCGTGGATTGCGGTCCCAGTCGATCGACTGCACCACCATCGTGCCGGGACGGGTCCCTGTGCCGCGGACGCTCCCCCTGAAGACATTTAACGGCGCGTTGGGATCGATCCGCATGGCGGACCGCAAGTAATTCAGCGGCCCCGACGCGTAGTCGCCCCTCATCAGCTTCGTGGCATCGACCGGGATCTTCGCTGCCACTGCCTCTGCCAGGTGAGCGCCGCGCATCCGCACATCGAACCCGGAGCGGAACTCAACTTCGAAGTTGAGGCAGTTGCTGATCGCCTCGTACGCCTTGGCGAACTCGACTCGCTCTCCATTCGACACGCCGAGCAGTTGCATCTGCCGCTCGAGCG
>JANMSA010000510.1:0-2291 GCA_031388865.1 Acidobacteriota bacterium
GAAATCGGTCGCCAGATCCAGGCTCTCCGCAATGCCCGCCAGCTGCTGCTGCCAGTAGCCGAGCTGCCGGGCGAGGAGCCCGCCCTCTTCCAGACGCTGTCGCTGCCAGACGCTGTAATCCGCGTATTGAATGGGTAGTGGCGGCAGTTCCGGTGCGCGGCCACTGCGCAATGCATCCAGGCCCGCACGCAGCTCCCGGATCAGAACGCCGATGGACCACCCGTCACTGACGATGTGGTGCATGTTGAGCATCAGGATGTGCTCCCGCTCCAAGAGCCGGATCACCTTGGCGCGGATCAGCGGGCCGTGGGCGAGATCGAACGGCGCCGCGGCGTCGATCCTGCAGAGTCGGCTGGCCTCGTCGCGCGCATCCAGGCGGTCACTGAGGTCAATGCGCTCGAGGCGGAAGTCGAGGTGCTCGAGAATCCGCTGCTGTGCGCGGCCGGCGACGCTCGGGAACAGCGTCCGCAAATTCTCGTGTCGCGCAATGACCCATTGAAACGCCTGCTCCAGTTGCCCGGCGTCGAGCTCCCCCCGGATGCCGACCGCTCCCGGAAGGTTGTAGCCGGGGCTGCCAGGCTCCAACTGATGAATGAACCAGAGGCGTTCCTGCGCGAAGCTCAGCGGAAGCTCTTCGTATTGCGACCGGTCGATGCGCTGAATCGGAGGGATATCGCTCGTCGCACCCGTGCCGATGATTCGCGTCATCCGGGCCACGCTGCCGCCGTCGAAGAACGCTTTCAGCGGCACCTCGACGTTCAGCCGACTGCGGACCTTCGCAATCAACTGCGCCGCGCGCAGTGAATGTCCGCCAAGCTCGAAGAAATCGTCGTCGACGCCAATGCTCTCCACCGGCAGGCTCAGGACCTCGGCCCAGATTGCGACGAGCTGCTTCTCCGTCTCACTGCGCGGCGCCACATACGCACGCACCGCCGCCGGCGTGACATCCATCCGCGCCAGGGCGCGGCGGTCGACCTTGCCGTTCGCACTCAAGGGAATGGCGGCGACGCTGATAAACGCCGCCGGCACCATGGACTCCGGCAACGTGCGCGACAGATGCGCGCGCAGCTCGTCGGCCGGCAGTTGGACCAGTTCTTCCGGCGTCGATTCGTCCGCACGGTAGAACGCGATCAGCCGCTTGTCCGCGCCGTCGCCGTGGGCGATGACGGCACCCTCGCGCACGCGGGGATCTTCATTGAGCCGCGCCTCGATCTCGCCGAGCTCCACACGCAGACCTCGGATCTTCACCTGCGTGTCGATGCGGCCGAGATACTGGATGTTGCCGTCGTCCATCCAGCAGGCCAGGTCGCCGGTCTTGTACATGCGGGTGCCCGGCCCGAACGGGTTGGGAACGAACTTCTCCCGCGTCAGCTCGGGCCGATTCAGATAGCCACGCGCTAGACCGACGCCGGCGATGTGTAGCTCGCCCGGCACTCCGATCGGCTGCGGTTGATTGTAGGCGTCGAGGATGTGGATCTGGATGTTGTCGATTGGCGTACCGATCGGCACGAACGGGGTGGTCAACCTGGAGCAGTCGAACGCAGTGACGTCGATGGCCGCCTCGGTCGGTCCGTAGAGGTTGTGCAATGCGGCATTCGGAAACTGCGCGCCATACCGCTCCACCGATTGCCGATCGAGCGCCTCGCCGCTCGCGAAGATCTGCCGCACGCTGCTGCAGGCGCCGCCGCCGTGGTCAAGATACGCGCGCAGCATCGACGGCACGAAGTGGAGCGTCGTCACCTGCGTCTCGTCGATGAGGCTCCGCAGATAGCGAACGTCTTTGTGGCCATCGGGAACGGCGAACACGACCGACGCGCCGGCCATCATCGGCCAGAAGAACTCCCAGACCGAGACGTCGAAGCTGTAGGGCGTCTTCTGCAAGACCACGTCGCCGGTGCCGAGTGGATAGCGCTTCTGCATCCAGTGCAGGCGATTCACCAGGGCGCGGTGCTCGACGAGCGCGCCCTTGGGCTTTCCGGTGGAACCGGAGGTGTAGATCACGTAGCAGACGTGGTGCGGCTGGACGTCGTGGCGCAAGGTCACGCCCTCTGCCTTCAGCCCTTCGGCGCGAGCGGTGATTTCCGGCCAGTCGTCGTCGAGGCAGATTACGGTCGTCCCTGGTGCCACGAGGGCACCGATGCGTTGCCTGAACTTCGCTTGCGTCAGCACGACCGACGTACTGCTGTCCTGCAGCATGTAGGTGAGGCGGTCATCGGGGTAATCGGGATCGAGCGGCAGATAGGCTCCGCCGGCGACCTCCGTGCCGAGGATCCCGCCCATCATCTCGAGCG
>JANMSA010000525.1:0-1565 GCA_031388865.1 Acidobacteriota bacterium
GCGAACCCGTAGGCGCCGCTCCGCTCGTCCCCTGGCCGCATTCATCGACGAGTCGAGCCCCGGCCCGCGAAACCATTGAAACCCTTCCATGTCGACCAGGCCCACGGCGGCGTCGGGCGCGTACTCCTGGACGAACCGGTCCAGGTCGCGAACAAGAGCCTCGCTGACGCTCTTGGCGCCGACAATGGCAAGCGGGGCCACTGGTTCTGGGCTGCGTTCCGCGAACGCTCTGGCCTGCAAAATGGCTTGAGCGAGCAGTGGCAGCAGCCGGTCCCGGCGCCCTTCAGGGGCGCTCTTCACCCAGACGACGTACGAGTACTCGCCGCGCTGAACCAGCAGATCGGCGCGAAGGTTGCCGGCGGACGGCTGCCGCCTGACCTTCCAGCCCGCTCGCCGGAAAAGGTCAGCGACCCGCTGTTCGAGGGCTTCGCCACGAGATGCGCTTACTTCGGGTGCCATGAGCATGTCTCACATGGCCACGATAATTATCATGGTCACGTTAATTAACACGGCCATGGTATACTGTCTCGACTGTCCGGTCAATCGGGAGGCTGCTCCCACGCTGCGTCGGCCCGTTTAGCATGGCCCGACAGTTCAGGCACATTCAACGCTGCGTTTAGCATGGGCGGCCGATAAGCCGGCGGAGACGAACAGAGGGTTGCGGGCGCGAATGACGACGGACACCTTCAAGGACATCGAGAAGCTGGAATCTGACCTCTGGGAGGCCGCGGACAACCTCCGCGCGAACTCGATCGACGGAGCGCATGTTCGCATCGTCGGTCGGCAGTCGTGGTGACTCGTACGACAGCGCGCTCGCCAAATCGGTGATTGGACTCTACAAAACGGAGGTGATTCAACGACGAGGACCGTGGCGTCATGCGGGAGCCGTGGAATTTGCCACGCTGGCGTGGGTCGACTGGTTTAATCACCGGCGGTTGCTCGAGCCGATCGGCTACGTGCCACCCGCCGAGTACGAAGAGCGTTATTATGCGCAGGCTGCAGTCGCCTGACTCACACTAACCGCCCTCTCGAAAACCTGGTACGATTCAGTTCGCCAGGTTCGCGTTCGAGCGCGCCCATGACACAGCTCCCAATCCTTGAGCCTTAATTCCCGGTTTTCTTGAGCTCCCTCCGCAGCCACAGTTTCGCCATCGTCCAGTCACGTTTTACCGTTCGCACTGACACGCCCAGTGCCTCTGCGGTTTCCTCGATGCTCAAGCCTCCGAAGTAGCGCATTTCCACAACCTGACCCTTCCGCGGATCAATCGCCGCCAGGGCTTCGAGCGCGTCATCGAGCGCGAGCACGTCGGCGGCGGGTTGCGCACTGCCCACACGTTCTTCGTCCAAGGTGACCTTCTGCGCACCGGCTCCGCGCTTCTGTTAACCGCGCGCGCGCGCGCAGTCCACCAGGACGCGCCGCATCACACGCGAGGACATCGCGAAGAAATGCGCGCGGTCCTGCCACTGCACCCGCCGGACATCAATGAGCTTGAGGTAGGCCTCATTGACCAACGCGGTCGGCTGCAGGGTATGCCCGGCGTGCTCGTGACCCATGTGGCGCCGCG
>JANMSA010000553.1:0-2794 GCA_031388865.1 Acidobacteriota bacterium
CTCAGGAGGCGCCCGCCCGACCACGACTTTCGAGCGAGCGTCTACGGAGCTCGTGTCGATCCTGCCGAAGGGGATCCCCCTCATCCGCCTTCGGCACCTTCTCCCCCCGCCGGGGGAGAAGGCTCTCGAATGAAACCTGCGGCGAGCGTCCAGGACGTTCGTGGCGTTGTGAGACCTGCAGCGAGCACCCAGGAAGCTCAGGTGTCCTGAGAGCTGAGAGCTGAGAGCTGAGAGCTGATTCTGAGAGAGCTGCGAGCTCAAAGCGGCGGGAACCGGATCACGTTGAGCGTCCGCATTTTTTCGGCGTCCACGGGTCTCTCGAGCATCACGAAGTGCTGGCCGTCCGGGGTGATGTCGTAGCTGCGGGTGATATCGCGGTTGCTGCCGGGAAAGTCGAAGAGCTTGACGGGCGTGGTGGTGCTGAGCTCCGGAGCGAGGGTCACTCGGGAGACCAGGATCGCGTCACCGCTGCGGAAGAAGAGCTCCTTGCCGTCGGGCGACCAGAGAGGCTCGCGTCCGCCGTCGGTGGAGACACGCACTTTCGTTCCCTCGACCTCGCTGGAACGGAGGTACACCTCCAGCCGTCCTGTCTCATTCGAGATGTACGCGATCCATTTGCCATCGCTGTTGAGCGCAGGCTCTATCTCATCGAAGCGCGAACGCGCCAGCGGCACGACGGTCTCTCCGGACCGCATCCGCATGAGGTAGATGTCTGAGTTCAAGTGCCCGAACTCCATGAATGCCACAGTGGAGCCGTCCGCGGACCATGAATATGCAAATCTCGGCCGGGGTGACGGAGCCAGTGGGCGCTGCCCGCCGACGCCATCCGTGCGGAGGATCTGCATTTTGGGAACGTCGCCGCGATAGAGGGAAACGATGACGTGACGCCCATCCGGCGACAGGATGGGGCCGAGGTTTTCGAAGGACGTGGTGAGGCGGCTGAGGGTCCCGCGGGCCACGTCTCCCAGCCAGACATCGTTGTTCGACCCGATCACCTCGGCCATGAACCGCCGCCCGTCGGCCGAGAGCTGTGGACTCTCGTAGAGCCCCGGCGGGAAGGGCATCGGCTTCGCGACGCCGCCGCGATCGACGAGCATCAGGCGCTTGTAAAGGTGGGCGGCCTCGTAAGGCGCATAGATGACCGAACCATCGGCCAACACGTCGTAAACAGCCTGTCCCGTTCCTGGATGGATGAGGACCGGCTCGGCGACCACCTTCGGCGCTCCACGGACGGTCATCGATTTCGTGTCGAAAGGCACAGTCCAGATCTTCGCGTTCCGCGTGAACAGGAGGTCGCCAGTCTTCGCGACATACCGCGGCGACGTTCCCCGCACCACGACGTGCGTTTTCATCGTCTTCAGCGACAGAGCCATGATCTCGGCGTCGTCGAAACTCTTCCCGTCGACCTCTGCGGCATAGAGCAGCAGACCGAGCTCCGGCAGATAGTGGGGCTGCAACTGCGTGGACCCCACGGTGCTGGTCTTGGTCAGCTGTTCCGGAGACCCACCGGTAGCCGGGACGCGGAACAACGGCGCACCAGGTAGCGGGTTGAAGACCACCAAGCCGTCCGAGCCCCAACTGCCGCCCGGGGCGGGTCCCGCATTCCCGATGACTTCGGCTGTGCCGCCGGCGAGCGTCAGGCGCTTGATCTGTCCGCCGTGGTTGAACGCGATCTCGCGGCTGTGGGGAGAAAAGAAAACGCTCGACGCACCCTCGGTGCCCGGCACCGGTGCGAGTTGAAATGAGTCGAGCGAACGAAGATAAATCTGAGGCGTTCCCAGTTTCTCCTGGGCGATGACGGCGACCTTCGTTCCATCAGGCGCAACTGCGACCATCGTCTCGCCAGTGAGCCCGATCTGCCCTCCAGGTGACAGCGCGATGGACATGTGGCTGAAGCGCCGCCCCGCATCCCTCGTGCCCTGGATCCGCTGCCAGAGCGCCATGCTCGCCGCGCCCGCAAGAAGCAGCAGAAGCACGACGAACGAGCGCGTCGCGGTACGCCGGTAATTGCGTTGACCGGGAAGCACGACCGTGGCCGACCCGGAGCTCTCGCTCATCCCGCGCAACTGGATGGCCACATCGCGCGCGGTCTGCCAGCGGTCCTCCGGCTCCTTCATCAGGCAGTGCTCGAGCAGACGAGTCATGGCCGCCGGCACGGATGGCGCGATGGCCGACGCGGCCGGCGGATCTTCATGCAGGATGTGCGCGATCAGCGCGGCGCGGCTCTTCGCCTGAAAGGCACGCTTGCCGGTGAGCATCTCGTAGAGCGTGGCGCCGAACGCGAAGATGTCGGAGCGCGCATCGGCGATCTTTCCCTCGAGCTGTTCAGGAGACATGTACTGCAGTGTCCCCACAATGGTGCCTTCGGCGGTCACGTCGTCTCGATGCTGAAGCGTCGGCGAGTCAGCATCCGTCAACGCGTCGTTCTGCGCGAGCTTGGCGAGGCCGAAGTCGAGCAGCTTCACGCCCGACCTGGTGATCATCACGTTGGCGGGCTTGAGGTCTCGATGCACGATGCCCTGTCGATGCGCGCGATCCAGCGCGTCCGCGATCTCCGCGCCGAACTTCTGAGCCTGACGCAAGGGCAACGGGCCACGCGCCAGCCGGTCGGACAGGCTCTCGCCCTCCAGGAGCTCCATCACCAGAAAGGCCGCCCCATCGGGCGTCTCGCCGATGTCGTACAGCGTGCAGATGTTGGGATGGTTGAGACCGGAGATCGTGCGCGCCTCGCGCTCCAGACGCTGACGCAGATCGGGGCGTTGCGAGAGCGCCGCGGGAAGGACCTTGATGGCGA
>JANMSA010000556.1:0-7588 GCA_031388865.1 Acidobacteriota bacterium
CCGGCAGGGGTGGCGGACGATTGTGATCCGATCGAGCCCATCATGATCTCCGCGACCCCTGCCGGGGTCGATTGCTGGAACGCGGCAGTCCGGTGGTCGCTCGCTTTGCTCGCCCCACCGGCTACCGTACGCGCCGCCTCCAGCGGCAAAAAACACCACCAACCAGCAACCAGCAACCAACCAGCAACCAGCAACCAGGAACCAGCAACCAGGAACCAGCAACTACCGTGCTACTCGATCTTCAACACCGTCCAGCTCGTGCCGTCCCACATGAGTGTGGCGTTGTCTTCCTGATCGGCCATGAAGCGGTTGTGAATGGGGCCAGTCCTCAATGAGGCGCCGATCTCGTTCGGGATCCATCGCCAGCTGAACGCTGCGATGACGGAGCCGTCCGCCTGAGGGGTGACGCCTGTCACGGTGCCCATCTCCTTCTTCGCCAGCGGCACGATGTCCAGCAGCCCGTTCTCGCGGAGCAGGAACCGCTTGTCGCTCCGCGATTTGTCCGTCAGGGCGATGTCGCCCGTGTTCTCGAGGAGGATCCAGCCCGCCCCGGCAAGCTCGCGTACCGACTGCCGCACCGGCTCACTCATGGAGACCCCGGAGACAGGCGCCGTGAACCCCGCGTTCGTGAACTCGTGCTCGCTGAACGCCGGCGAGCTCGCGATCACGTCGCGAGCCTGCTGCGCAGTGGGTGGTGTCGGAGCGGCAGGTTTCTGCGGCTGCTCGCTTGCGATCGGCTTTTCGTCAGAGGAACAGGCTGCGAGAAGAAGGAGGATGGCCAGTGCGCGCTTCATGCGAGAGGAGCGTAGCAACCGCGCTGCCTACCTGCGAAGAAGCTGAGCGACCTCGGTACCCGAGAGCGGGCGGATGGCGCCCTCGGCCAGATCTCCGAGGACGAGGTCTCCGATCGCCGTCCGAGCCAGGGAGACCACCTTCGCATCGAGCGCTTCCACCATCCGCCGCACCTGCCGGTTGCGCCCTTCGGTGATCGTGATCTCGAACACGGTCTTGCCGCCTGGTTCGCGCAAGCGGGCCAGGACCGCGGGCCGCGTCGGCCCATCGCGCAACTCGAGCCCTTCCCGCAGCCGCTGCAGTTGCTCTTCCGCGAGATGCTTCGAGGCCTTGACCACATAGGTCCTGGGCACGTGGTACTGGGGGTTGGTCAGCCGCTCCGCGAAGGCCGTGTCGTTCGTGAGGATGAGCAGGCCACTCGTGTCGAGGTCGAGCCTTCCGACGGGAAACAGATAGCGGTCACGGTCCGGAAGGAGGTCGTAAATCGTGGGCCGCCCTTCCGGGTCGCTGTAGGTCGTGAGGTACCCCGAGGGTTTGTGCAGCAGGAGATAGACGTGCGGCGCTTTCTCCAGCGGACGATCATCGACGGCGATTGCATCGCGCTCCAGATCCACCCAGCGGTTCGGATTTCCCTCGACACGGCCGTTGACCTTCACGCGCCCCGCGCCGATCCACTTGCGCGCCTCGGTGCGCGAGCCGAGTCCCGCCTTGGAGACGACCCTCTCCAGAGTTTTCAGAGGTCGGTCGCCCGGAGGAGGGGCCGGAGCATTGTGCTGCTTCCTAATCGCCAATCTCGAGGTCCACCTTCGTGCCGATCTTCATGCGCGCGATGCTGCCATCCCTGCGCACCCACACTTCGTGCAGCTCTCCGGTGTTCGCATTCGTGAACTGATATTGACTGGCGTCGCCTGCACTCGAGACGAGCAGAGGGCCGCCTTCTCTTTTCTGTGGATCGAAGGCCACGGTGACGCGCTGAAAAATCCGTGAGCCATATTCGGGCGAGTCCGCGATGACCCAGGACTTGCCGCTGCGGCGCTTCCAGGTGACACCCTGAGCGTTGGCTTCCGCCAGCCATTCAGCGTCGTTCGCGCGAAACTGCACTCTCTCCGCTCCAGGCGTGCTGCGCGACATCTCTCCCTCCGCATGCACGCCTCCGTCATCGAGCACGAAGCGGAAGCGCGGCGTCGATCGCAGCCAGAGCAGGGCGTCGTCGTAGGTGCCTTTCTGCAACTCGGGGACGCTGGTCTGCGTGGGGGAGGGGGTCGGCGCCGTCCTACCCGCGGGCGGCGGAGGAGCCGGCGGCGCGGGCGTTTCGCGCGAGCAGGCGAGGGCGAGCATGAGGCACAGCAGCGTGAGTCGTCGCATCGCGCTTACTTTAATGTCACAACGGCCGGAAATCTCCGTGCTACATTCGTCACCGGAGCCAATCATGCGGAACAAGACCTGGTTGTGGTGGGTGGCGGTCGGTAGTGGTCTGGGTTGCTTCTTGTTCGGCGTGACCCATCTGCCGTGGTTGGGCGACAGTGAGGTGAAGCAGGCCAGCATGCTCGCACCCCCGCTGCGCCCCGCTCCGCAGGCAACGTTTTTCCCCGAGCCTCCGCCAGCCGAACCGTCGCGCGAAGTGCCGACGCTCGTTCAGGCCAGCAACAGGGAGACGGACCTCCGCATCCGCACCCTGGCGCGGGAGATGGCGGAGATGTGGACGCGCGATCCCGAGGAGCTCGTCGTCGCCATCGACGACGCCGCGCGTTCCACGCCCAGCGCCCCCTCGGTGACCCTGCTGCTCGCCATCGCTCACGCAGAGACGAACGGCATGATCCTCGATGTGTCCGAGGCGGGGGCAGTGGGGCTGGCGCAGGCGACGCCGGTGGCGTACCGCGAGGAGGCGCTGGATGGGAAGGTGTTCGTCACGGCGGACTATCTGATCGGTTCGCGCGCCTACATCATGAAAAAACCTCTCGGCGACGCGGACATGATCGCCTCGATGATCGTCGACAAGGACACACCTGCGCGACGCAAGAGCGCGAAGAAGCTTCTGGCGTCGGCGAAGGCGCTGCGCCGGGAAGGGATCGATGAGCTGAACCTGCTCGACGCCTACGCGGCCCAGCGCTACTTCAGGCGCATCGAGGAGATGGACAAGCACAACAAGGCCGTGCTGAACCAGCTCGGCAGGCTCCTCGGGAGCGGTTCGCGGGCGCAGCTGCGCACGTTCCGCAATGAAGTGCGGACTGAGTATCGCGCGCTCAAGCAGACGCAGCTCGCGTCGTGGAAAACGTACCAGAACGATCTGATCGCGAAACGCGATCGCATGCTCGAGCAGCACTTCAAGATGGATCACAGGGCCGTCAAGCGCACGATGGCCTACGAGGCGAGCGAGTATCTCGGCGAGCACCTCGATGACCGCTTCTCGGCCAAAAGCATGGCGCGCTTTCTGGTGCGACATCTCGACCGAAAAGGCGTGGAAGCGAGGAAGCTGGCCAGGTCGGAGAAGGATGTGGAGCGGATGACCGCCGCGCTCTACAACGGCGGCTCCCACAACGTGAAGCGCATGTTGGCCGGCCTCATCCGGACCCTTCCCGAGACGGAGAAGTACATGAAGAAGGTGCCGGCCACCCGGCGGCGGCTCGACGGTGTGATCGCCGGAATACCGATGGGCGACTCCCAGGTGCGGACGTTGCGGTAGGGGTCGGACTCGGCCAGAGGGAGCCCCCTCATCCGCCTTCGGCACCTTCTCCCCCGTTGCGGGGGAGAAGGGTCTCGAATGAAACCTGCAGCGAGCGCCCAGCAGCACGGTGGACGAGCAATCCCATAGCTCCGGCACTTCCCCTCGAGACCCTTCTCCCCCGCAACGGGGGAGAAGGTGCCGAAGGCGGATGAGGGGGATCCCCGTGGCAGAACCTGTGAACGAACCTCACATCCTGGCGACGTTGTCGAAGTACTTCACGAAGGCCACGATTCCGCCGGATGCCATCTGCCAGTCGAAGTTCTCGTTGGGTGCGTGGTAGCCGTGTTCGGGGAGGGAGAGGCCGAGGAACATCACCGGTGACTGGAGCACCTGCTCCATGGAGATCACGGCACCGATCGAGCCGCCTTCGCGGACGAAGACCGGTTCGCGTCCGAAAGAGAACTTCACCGCGTCCTTCACCGCGTCGGCGAGCGGACCGGTGGTCGGCGCTTTGTACGGCCACATCTGATTCTCGATGTTCAGCTTCACGTCCGGGTTGCGCAGCTTGACGAAGTCGCGAATGAGCTTGGTGATCTTCCGCGGGTCCATGTCCGGCACGAGGCGGCACGACACCTTCACTTCGGCGCGCGGAGGGATGACAGTCTTGATTCCCGGGCCGGTATAGCCGCCGACGAGGCCGTGCACTTCGAAGGTGGGCATGGCCCAGATCCGCTTCATCACATCCAGGGCGTTGTCGGAGCGGATGGACTTGAACTGGTGATCCTTCTTGAATTGCTTGATCGTGAATCCCGAGTTGCGAAAGTCCTGCAGCTCCGCCTTCGACGGCGGCTCGACATCGTCGTAAAGCCTTTGATCTTCACCTTGCCCGTGCGCGCGTCGTACATCTCCGAGACGAGTTGCATCAGCTCGCCGATCGGATTGCGTGCGGCGCCGCCGGTGACGCCCGAATGCTGATCGGTCTCCCCGGTCTCGAGCGTCAGTGTGAAGCCCTGCAATCCTCGCAGGCCTGCCGGACAAGCCGGCTGCTTGCGGGAGACCCAGATCGTGTCTGAGACCAGGATGTGGTCTGTTGCCAGCTGCTTCGCGTTCGCCTTGATCGCCTTCTCGAAGTTCGGCGAGCCGATCTCCTCTTCCAGCTCCCAGAGCACGTTCAGGTTCAGCGGGATGCCTGCTTCGCGCGCCGCGCGAATGCCCCACATGGCGCTGAGGGCGGGGCCCTTGTCGTCCGTAGTGCCGCGCCCGAAGTAGCGATCACCTTCTTTCGTCAATACGAACGGGTCGCTGTTCCATGGTTCGGTTTCGCGCGATGCGGGCTGGACGTCCATGTGGTTGTAGATGGTCAGCGTCGGCGCGCCCTTGCCCGCCTTGAAGCGGCCGTGGACGATCGGGTTGCCGTCGGTTTTGAGGATCTTCGCCTCGCCGCCAAAATCGCGGATGAGCTGCGCCGACGCTTCCGCGCAGCGCTGGATGTCCTTCCGATGCCCTGGATCGGCCGAGACGGACGGGATCTCCACGAACTGCTTCAGTGTGGCCTCAAACGAATCGCGTTCGCTAGCGGCCCAGGCGGTCAGCGCTTTCTTTTCGACGTTCATGGCGCAGATCGTATCAGGGACCGGCAGGCGAGCTGCCGGCGCTCCCTACCACCCCACGGCCGCACCGCCGCGTCGCGGGTCGGAAGCGCCCATGCGCATTCCCGTTTTCGGATCGACGAGCACCCCCTGGGCGTCGCCAAGCTCGCCGGGGTCGACCTTGTCCATGCCGGGGATCGGGCGGAAGAGGTGGCCTCTCGCCTCGAGCGCGCTGCGCGTATCGGCCGTGAGGTCGAAGTCCTCCCAGAAGATCTGATCGGGCTGCCACTGATGGTGAAAGCGAGGCGCGCTGACGGCCTGCTGGAGGTTCATGCCGAAGTCGATGACATTGACGATCACGTGCAGCACGGTGTTGATGATCGTCGGGCCGCCCGGGCTGCCGACGGCAAAGTAGAGTTTCCCGTCCTTCAGCACGATGGTGGGCGTCATCGAAGAGAGGGGTCGCTTCTTTGGCGCGATGGCGTTCGCCTGGCCCTGGATGAGACCGTAGTCATTCGGCACGCCGACCTTCGAGGTGAAGTCGTCCATCTCGTTGTTGAGCAGGATGCCGGTCCCCTTGACCGTCGCGCCGGATCCGTAGGAATCGTTCAGCGTGTAGGTGTTGGACACGACGTTCCCGTCGGGGTCCACGATGGTGAAGTGCGTCGTCTCGGATGATTCGTATGCGGCGGGATCGCCGCCTCGCACGTCTTTGCTCGGCGTGGCCCGGTCGGTGATCGAGCTCGCTCGGAAGCGCCCGTACTGCGCCGAAGTCAGCCCCGTCACCGGCACCTTCACGAAGTCGGCGTCGCCCAGGTAGGAGGCGCGATCGGCAAAAGCACGTCGCATCACCTCGACCATCGTGTGCACGTACGCCGACGAATGCCACCCCATCGCTTGGAGATCGCGGGTCTCGAGCATGTTCAGCATCTCGATGAGCGCGATGCCGCCGGACGATGGTGGAGGCATGGTCAGGATCTCGTGGCCTCGATAGGTCGTGCGGAGCAGCTGGCGGATGGTCGGCTCGTAAGCCCGCAGATCGGCGGCGGTGATGATCCCGCCGTTCGCCTTCATGTCCGCGACGATCATCCGCGCCGTCTCCCCTTCATAGAAGTCGCGCGGGCTGGTCTTGATGCGCGCCAGCACGGCGGCCAGCTCGGGCTGCACGAACGTGTCGCCGAGCTCGAAGTACCTGCCGTCGCGCTGGTAGATGCGGCGCGTCTCCGCCCATGGCAGCATCTTCTCGATCGTGGTTCTGAGCGCGAGACTGGTGGCGAGGTGGTAGCTGACGGGAAAACCGCCGGCCGCGAGCTTGCGCGCGGGCTCGACCAGCTCTGCCCACTTGAGTTTCCCATGTCGCTTGTGCGCGAGGGCCAGGCCGGCGACCGTGCCCGGCACCGCCACCGCCTTGTAGCTGTTCGTCGAGAGGTTCTTCACGACCTTGCCGTCGGCGCCGAGAAACATGTCGCGCGTCGCGGCGAGAGGTCCACGCTCGCGGTAGTCGATGGCTTCCGTGGTGCCGTCTGCCTTGCGCAGCAGGAGGAAGCCGCCGCCCCCCAGGTTGCCGGCTGAGGGCCAGGTGACGGCCAGAGCGAGGCCGACCGCGACCGCCGCATCGACGGCGTTGCCGCCGCGTTTCATCACGTCAGAGCCGATCTGCGAGGCGATGGGAGAGGTGGATGCCACCATCGCGTGCCGGGCGCGCACCGGCTCCGGCGCTGCAGCACGCATCGAGATGGTGACGGTCAGAGCGGCGAAGAGAGCGGCAAGGCGTTTCATGGCCTGCAGTGTATCGAACCGGGTTGCGCCGGCGATTCGCAAGGCGTAGATTATCGAGGTCCGATGAGTCCCAAACTTGCGATGGATGCCGTTCGGCGGAGCAACCGTTTCCGCGTCATCATGAACATGCCTCTACGCATCGGGCGGAAGCAGGCCACTCTGGTGGACATCAGCACGACCGGCATTCTGGCCACCCATCCAGGCATGCTCGAGACCGGTCTGGTCGTGGAAATCTCGTTCACGCGTGACGCAAATCCCTTTGACGCATCAGCAAGGGTGGCCTCCTGCACCGTCGTCGGCCTCGGCGCCGGCGAGGCCGGCGCAACCCTCTACGCATCCCGCCTCTTTTTCGTGGACCTGCCGCAGTCGTCGCGTCTGATGCTCGAGTCGCTGGTCAGCGATGCGCTGATGTAGTGCGTACGTTGTTGAGTTGCTGGTTTCTGGTTGCTTGCGGTTTCCTGCCGGATGGGCACTCGGCGAGACTTTTCACGAGGCCACAACCAACAAGGAACCAAACCAGGAACCACCAACACCTGTGGTGGCCGCTGGAGGCGGCCCGTAGGGTAGCCGGTGGTGCGCGCGAAGCAAGCGACCACCGGTCCGTACCGTCGTTGATGTTTCGACCCCGGCTGGGGACGCGTACCGGCCCGCACTCGGCGGTGCAGGGCTAGTGCCGCCGCGACCCCGGCCCGGGGCGACACCACACCTGGGTTGCGGACGGGGGGTCGCGCGCTTCGCGCGCACCACCGGCTACCCTACGGGC
>JANMSA010000598.1:0-1737 GCA_031388865.1 Acidobacteriota bacterium
AACGATCGGTCTTGGCTGTGTCCATCGAAAAGTCCTGAAACGCAGAGAAGCGGGAGTTTACCGCCCCGAGAGGGTCGGACCTAGGAAATGTCCTAGCCCGGGTTGCGGCGCGTTCGCAGCCCCGGTTCAGGCAAACGGCGATGGGTACGACCCTCGCCGTTCCGGAGACTGTGCACACCGGATGCAGCACAGCGCTGCGACGGATCACCCGAACCTCTCAGCAAAGGAAACTCGCCATGAACAAGCTCGCCCTCGTCCTGAAATCCCTGCTCCTCTCGCTCGCACTGACGGCCTCGGCCTTTGCGGCCAGCAAGGTGAACATCAACAGCGCCGACGCCGCCACCATCGCTTCCGCCTTGAACGGCGTGGGCGAAGCCAAGGCCGAAGCGATCGTCGCTTACCGCACCGAACACGGCCCGTTCAAGAGCGCCGACCAGTTGGCCGAAGTGAAAGGCATCGGCCTCAAGACGGTCGAAATGAACCGCGACCTGATCGAATTCGGTGCCAAGCCGGTTCCGAAGGAGTAAGCCAGACGGATCGTATGCGGGGCGTTTCAAGCTCAGCCCGTAATTCACGAGGCAAGGAAGCCTCCCGCTCCGTCCTGCGCGACGGAGCGGCGGTTTTTGTGCAGGTCTCGGCTAAACTTTCGCGTCGTTCCTTTCGCATTCGCAACATGATCCTGCCGAACTACCGCGTCGCTGCCTCCACCATTCCCGGTGCCGGGAAAGGCGTCTTCGTCGAACAATCCGTCGCACGCGGCCGTATCCTGGTCGCGCCCGACGCCATCCCGCGCGTCTATCGCTGGGACGAAATCATGGCGATGCCCGACCGCGATGAGGCGCTTGCCGCCAGCGTGCGCTGGTTCGAGGATCGCTACACCGTTTCGCCGGAATGGCCAGACGAGTGCTATCTCAACCACAGCTTTACGCCGAATGGACTGTGGCACCTGGGCTTCGTGTTCGCCGCGCACGCTCTTGCCGCCGGCGATGAAATCACGGTCGACTATCGTCACTTGCTCGGCGAAGGCCAGGAGGAGAGTTTTCGCGATGCCCTCAGCGGACGTGCCATCGTCGGGTGGTCGTGGAGCGAGAGCCTGGGACGCTCGACGCGCGAACTCGTCGGCCTGCAGACCGACTGAGATCCGGCATCGCATGCACGCGCAACACCTTCCCGCCTTCGAGTACCGGCGCATGCGCTGGAAGAACAATCTCGGCTGGACAAGAGAAATTCACCGCGCGACAGTGGATGCGAGAGTTGATGCGAGTCCTTCGCAAGAGCCCGCACGTCCGTGTGCGGACTGTCCAACAAGCGGCCCGCCAACCACTGACCAGATATGGGACTGGCGGGTATCCATCGCCGAGATCGACCACGACTGTCCGTTCTCCGCCTTTCCGGGCCACGATCGCGTGCTGCTGCTGCTCGAAGGCAATGGCATGCGCCTGCAGTTCAGCGATGGACGTTGCGTGGAACTGGCGCCGCCACATCAACGCATTGCGTTTCGCGGCGAGGACACGCTCGATTGCATCCTTACCGACGGCCCGACGCGGGACTTCAACCTGATCTGGAGGCGCGACCGCGTGCAGGCGGAGCTGATGCACCGTCCGTTGGTCGGCCCGATGCTGTTCTTCGCCGAACCCGGCGTGCAGTGGCTGATTTACCTCATCGGCGGGCGCGCAAGACTCAAGGATCGTCCTGACGTTGCGCCATTGGAAGCCGGCGACAGCCTGCTGCTCGACG
>JANMSA010000616.1:0-9359 GCA_031388865.1 Acidobacteriota bacterium
AGATCGATGATCAGACCGATCGACGCCTGCAGCGCGCTGTCCAGCAGGCTGGGATGCAGCACATACGCGCGCTGGTCCCTCTCGACGACCGCCGGCAGACGAAGGTCGGCCAGGAGTTGATCGTACCCGAGATGGAGCGCGGTGATGGCCTGATGCGCCGGGCCATAATGAAGGCCCATCGTGCCGCAGATCGCATAGACGTCTGCAGCGAGCAGCGTCCGGCCGCGCATCTGCTGCCGGAGCTGTTGGAGATCGAGCCGGCGCGGCGCGGCGACTCGGGGACGGAATACCGCCTGTCCCTGACAATGCACCGTTTCCTGCCCGCCATTGCGGCTATAAACCTCGTAGTCGATGCTTCCGTCGTCCTCCATGACCAGCACGAGCGACACTGCCGCTGGACGGCTGACGATGACCGGCTCGAGCCACACCGTGTCGCGCAGCTCCAGCGCGCTCGTCTCGGCCTGGGCGGGTGAGGCCAGTGCCACCGCGGCGCGCGCCATTTCGAGATACGCCACGGCCGGCAGCAACTTGCTCACGGCCCGATCGCCAGTGCGGATGCGGTGGTCGCTCAGGAAAAACTCGTCCCCGCTGAAGGTCGAGCTGTAACGCTGCTCGGTGAGATCGGACGTATTGCTGTGCAGGAGCGGATGGAGGAGATGCAGTGCCGGCACTGCGGCGGCCTCCACATCCGCATCGATCCAGTAGCGCTCCCGGGCGAATGGATACAGCGGCAGTGCGATACGTCGCGGTTTGTCCTCACCATACAGCTTGTTCCAATCGACGTCGAGGCCATGCACCCACAGTTCGACGAGGCGCGTCAGTTTCCCCTCGGCGATCGACTTCTGCACGATCGCGTCGCGAATGTCCTCGTCCTGACTGATGACGCTCGTGCTCTCGGCGGTCCGTTCGACCTGGCCGCAATGGACGCCGTCGAGCGGCGAGAGGCCGGCGAGCCAGGCCTGGAGCTTTTCCGCCAGTTGGTCGTTGGACGTGACGAGTAGGCCGAGGCGCTCGTCCATCGGATCGCGGCCCACCTGCAAGGTATAGGAGAGCTCCAGCAGGTCGATGGACGACGCCTCGCGACGGATGTGCTGCAGGAGATCGCGTGCTTTCTGTTCCAGCGCTTCCGGAGTCTTCGCGGAGAGGGGGACGATGGTTCGTGCGCTCCGGCCCACCAGAGAGACGGCGCGGTTTGCTGCAATGGAGGGCGGGCACTCGGCGAGCACCATGTGTGCGTTGGTGCCACTGAAGCCGAACGAGCTGGTGGCAGCCTGTCGCACTCGCGCGGACGCGGACGGCCACTCCCGCAGCCGGGCATTGACGTAAAATGGCGTGTCCTTCAGCTCGATGTGCGCATTGAGCCGTTCGAAGTTGATCGTGGGCGGGAGTTGCCGCTGTTTCAGCGCCAGCACGAGCTTGAGCACGCCGGCGATTCCGGCCGCGGCGAGACAATGCCCGATGTTGCTCTTGACCGAGCCGAGAGCACAGTACTCAGTGCTCTGTGTGTACTTGTTGAAAGCGTTCTTCAGTCCTTCCACTTCAATCGGATCGCCGAGCGGGGTCCCCGTGCCATGGGCCTCCACCAACTGGATTTCGGCGGGATCGATGCCGAATCGATCGTAGACCTCCTGCTCCAGGCGCGTCTGCGATTCGGGATTGGGCGCGGTGATCCCGTTCGTCTTCCCGTCCTGATTGACGCCCCATCCCTGAATCACGGCGTGGATGAGGTCGTGGTCTCTCCGAGCATCGGACAGCCGCTTGAGCAGCACCACACCGACGCCTTCGCCGGGCACGAATCCGTTGGCCCGCTCATCGAAGGTGAAGCAGCGCCCATCGGAGGAGAGCATTCCGGCCTGGGAGGTCTTGATGTGCATCTCCGGCCCGACCATCACGTAGACGCCGCCCGCGAGCGCCAGATCACTCGCGCCCGAAGTGAGGCTGTCGCAGGCCTGAGCAATCGACACGAGCGACGAGGAGCAGGCCGTGTCGATGGAGACGCACGGACCGCGCAGATTGAGGAAATACGAAATGCGCGCGGCGAGGATCGACATGGCGCTGCCGGTGAATCCCTGCGCGCTCAATTGATGCTGCCGCGACAACTGGTGATAGTCGCCGTTCGTGCAGCCGACGAACACGCCGCACCGGCTGCCGGAGAGGGATCGCGCCGCATAGCCGGCGTTCTCGATGCTGTGCCAGCACGCCTGCAGAAACAGACGCTGTTGCGGATCCATACTCTCCGCTTCGGTCGGGGAGATATTGAAGAACAGCGGATCGAACGCGGCGTAGTCCTCGAGCGCGCCCGCCCATTGGCTGGTGGTTTTTCCCGGAGCGGCCTGGCCAGACTGGTAGTACGCCTCGATATCCCAGCGATCCCGCGGCACGGGGGCGATGCAATCGCGGCCGGCAGCGATGTTCTGCCAGAACTCGTCGAGATTGCGCGCCTGCGGAAACTGTCCGGCCATCCCGATTACGGCGACCGGCTCCGGCCGCCGCCGCGCCACGCCGCCGGCGAATCGCGAGGCATCACGGTGCCGCCGTGAAGTGAGAATCTGTGTCGCGGGCGCCGTGATCGTCGCGGTGCTTGTCCTCTGCGGCACCATCGGCGCAATCTCCACGGTCGTCGTTCCTGCAGCGCGCAGCGTCCCGCGCGCTTCCGCCTCCTCTTTCACATGGCGGCTGAGCTGCACGAGGGTTGGGTAGCTGTAGACCTTCATCGCTTCGACAGCCGTCTGATACTTCTCGTTGATCTTACGGATCCAGGTGACACCGCTGATCGAATCGAGGCCCAGGTCGACGAACTGCGCGTTCTCGTCGACATCGCCCTCGCGCATCTGCAGCTCGCTCGCGAGCAGTGCGCGGAGTCCTGCCGTGACCGTACGCAGAGCGTCTCCGTCCATGGCTGGCTCTGCGGCGAGGAGCGGTTCCTGCGGAATGGCGGCGGAGCGCTCGGGCTCCTCGCGAAAGCTCCGCTCGATCTGCGCGAGTGTCTCACTCCGGCCCACGAACGTCTTGTCGTGCATCTCCAGTTCGCGGCGGAAGGTCTCCTCGAGCGGCCCCTTTACGTGCGCATTGAGCCGCACCTTCAGATCGATGAGGCTCTGTCGTGAGCCGCGCGCCATCTGTCGCGCCAGCGTCATTGCGGCTCCTTCCACCTCCGCCCGCGGCATCACCCTCAGCGACACTCCTCGCTCTTGCAACTCGCGACCGGTATATGGCTGCGCCGTCAGGAGACTTTCCCGCGCCAGGTCCGGTCCCAGTTTGGCCGTGAGGCTATACGTTGCCCCGGCCCCCGGCGTGAATCCGTACTGCATGTACGGGCTCACATAGCGGCCCTCCTCACTGAGCAACACGAGATCCGCGAACATTCCCATCGACCAGCCCGCGCCGATACCATGTCCCTGCATTGCCGCAATGACCGGCAACTGGCAGTCGGGCGCGACCCGATAAATGTCATAGTCGGTGAATCGCGCTCGCCCTTCCTGAATCGCCACCAGACTCTCTTTCGTCCCGCCGGAGGCAAAGTAGGGTCCGTAGCCGCTGAGGATCACCACCTTATAGACGGCGCTCTCCGCGATCTTCGCAAAGGCCTCCCGCACGCCCCGCATCAGAGCGTCCGAGAACATGTTCTTCGCCTGTCGATCCTCCATCCGTACGACCACAATGCCATCCGGATCCGCGGTCGCGGTCACGACGCTGGACTGCAGCGGAATGAGGGCCGGACTGGCCAGCATCCCGGCTTCCTGCTCGCGCGTGGTGATGATGGGCTCGCCCCTCACGCGCTCCCGCAGGATCGTCGCGGTGTGCTTTTTCCACGCCGCCCAGGTGGCGCGCGGCAGACCCGCCCACGATCCCGCGATCTGCATGGCGGCAGCGACGACGTCGTCGCGCTCGGCAATGTCCGCGAAGCCGGCGCGCTGCTGGAGCCCGGCGCCCGTATAGCCGGCGCCCGTCAGCAGGATCTCGTTCGCCGCCTCGCCGCCGAAGCGATGCGTAAAGAACGCTACCGCCGTTTGTGCGAGCAGCGGATTCCGTGCGATGTCCGCCGCGGCGTACACGGCCGTGCTGCTGTACACCGTGGCATCACAGAACTGGGCCACGAGCCACGCGTGGCCGCTCGCGTTCTCTTGCAATGCGGCGACGATCGGGATCTCCGATTCGACGAGCAGGCGTCCCAGCTCGAGCACGACATCGTCGGCGGTCGCAAGGGCATCGCTGGAGATGGTAAGGACCATGGACTGACCGGATCGCTCCGCCTCGGCAACAATCTCGCGGAGATGCACGACGACATCGGATGACGCGGTGAGCTCCACGACGCGCACATGCGAGTCGGTCGAGCCTTCGATGGCCTCCGTCGCGGTATCGGCGGCGACGGCTGCCAAGGCTTCGACCAGCGGCTGCAGGTCTCGCGTCAGGTGCTGTTTCAGGAGACGCAACGCCTCCTGCGACTTCGTGGACAGTGCTGCGGCCAGCCGCTCTGCATTCGCCTCGACGTCCACCCACGGCACGATCGGGCACGTCCAGCGCCGCGCTCGCAGCTCCCGCCCCGTCGAAGGCGCGACGCGATACAAAAAGTCCTGCGCTCGCCTTACGCCAAACCGCTCCGCGAACAAGACCACCTCGGCGACGGTCGGATAGAAATGCCGCTCTTTGTCCGTGAATCCATAGAGCGCGCTTTCGTTGCACACCATGAAATCGCAAAGCGCCGCGGCGAGAAAACCGCCGCCGATGACGTCCGCCTGCAGAACGGCGACGACAGGATACGGGAACGCCGCCAGCTGGCGCAGCAGCCCGCGCTCGATCGCCTCGTTCCACTCCGCTCGTCCACCACCCACGAAACAGTTTTCGATCCCGCTGAGGGTCAGCACGCGCGTGGAGGTGTTGCGCTGCACGCGGTCGAGGGCCAGCAGCAGATGCGCCATGACGTCCTGCGCGCGCGACGCCACGACGTCGATCGCAAAGACGCCGTTGCCGCAGTCATAAAGCCGGACCGCGGAACCGGCCGGTGTGTCGCTCGCCGGCGCGGATGCGCCGTGCGCCGCATCCGCCAGCGTGATCCGGGCCCGCCGCGCGGGAGGCGAAACCTCGGAGGCAGCGCTCACCGCCGGCGCTCCCAGCGCAATCCGCACCGGTTTCCTCCACTCCACCGGCACCGCTACGGTCTGTTCCGGCGGCAGAAACTCGAGCGCTCTCCGCTCGAACGCCGCGGCAGTGATGGCGAGCGGCGCGACAATCTCCGGCTCCTGCTCCGCCGCCGCCTCCTGCCACGTCACACCGCGCAGTTGTACGCAGACGGCTCCGCTCTCATCGCGCAGTTCGAGATCGAGGGTGTGGGCGGCCTGACGCGCCCACGCCGACCCGTTCCGCACACAGGGCGCGACGATGCGCACCGATTCGATGGCCTGCAGACGCCCCACACCGCCCGTCGCCGCCCGCAGCGCACTGTCGATCACGGTTGGATGCACGACGTATCCCTCTGCAGTCGCCTCCCATGAGGACCACGACGGAGCAACTGCGAGCCGCTGCACATGGGCAGTCGCTTGCACAGCATCACGAAGGAAGAGAGCGCTGCCCTGACAGTGAATGACCTCCCCGCTGACGACCTCGAACTCGACCGCCTCATCGCCGCTCGGCCACAGCGCAACCGTGACCAGCGTCTTCCCGTCCGCCACGATCGGATCGCCCCACGCCACGTCGCGAAGCTCGAGCTGCGCAGCGTCCGGCCGTACCGGCATGGCGTGATCGATCGCCGCGCGGACCATCTCGAGCTGCGCCGGCGCGGCGAGCATCCCGTCGACGAGAAAAGGCTCGTCGCCCGCAAAGGTCGAGCGATAGCGCTGCCCGGTCAGATCAGACGCGTTGGCGTGCAGCAGCGGATGTAGAACCGCCGTCCTGGGCGTGGCAGTCGCGACGACCTTCGCCTGCTCCGCGTTCCGCGGCGTGACGCCAATCCAGTAGCGTTCCCGCGCGAACGGATACACCGGCAGACTGACGCGCCTGGGCCGAACGTCTCCATAGAGCTGGCGCCAGTCGACCTCCAGCCCTTTGACCCAGAGATCGAGGAGCTTCGTCAGCTTCCTCTCCGCAAGCCACTTCCCCACTGTCCGCTGCAGATCGGGGTCAATATTGAAGAGCGACAACGCCTCTTTGTTGCGTTTGGCCTGGCCGCGATAGGCTTTCTCGCTATCGTGGCCCGCGGCTAAAGCCTCCAGCGTTCCGGCGAGCTCCGCGGCGGAGCTCACCACGAATCCCAGACGCTCTTCCATCGCCTCGCGGCCGATCTGCAGTGTGTGCGCGACGGACGCGAGGTCGAGGCGATCCAGCCCGTTCCGCACGAATTCGAGCAGATCCCGCACTTTCTGCTGCAGTTGCTCCGCCGTACGCGCCGACAGCGGAATGGCCACCGGTGCCACCGCCATCGGCGCCTGCGCCGCCGGCGTAAACTCCTCGACAATCAGGTGAGCGTTCGACCCGCCCGCGCCGAACGATGAGATCCCGGCGATGCGCGGCAATGTGCGTCCGTCGATGACGGGCAGCTCCCAATCCCGCAGGGTCTGATTGACGATGAACGGGCTGCGTGCAAAGTCAATGTGCGGATTGAGCTGCTCCGAATGCAACGAAGGGACAATCTGCCGGTGCTGCATCTGCAACAGAACTTTGGTCAATCCCGCAATACCCGCGGCCGACTCACAATGGCCGATGTTCGATTTAGCCGAACCGATCCGGCAGAACCCCGCCTCCTGCGTATAGCGCTCGAACGCCCGGCTGAGAGCGGCGATCTCGATCGGGTCTCCGAGCTTCGTGCCCGTGCCATGCGCTTCTACATAGCTGACATGCCGCGCGTCGATCCGCGCCTCGGCCAAAGCCCGGCCGATCGCGCTAGCCTGGGCCTGGGGATTCGGCACGGTATAGCCGTTGACTTTCCCCCCATGCGTGAGCGCGCTTCCGCGAATTACACCGTAAATAGGATCGCCGTCGCGTTCCGCCTCCGCGAGCCGCTTTAGAACCACCACGCCAACGCCTTCGCCCGGGATGTATCCGTCACCCCCTTCGCCGAAGCTCTGGCAGTGTCCGTCGCTGGAGATGAACTGCCCCATGCTCAGCATCAGGTACTTGCGGGGATGCACGCTGACGTTGACGCCGCCGGCGATGGCCAGACTGGTGCGCCCCAGCTCCAGGTCCTGACAGGCCACGTGAATCGCCGTCAATGACGAGGAGCACATCGTGTCGACGGTCATGCTGGGGCCGTGCAGGTTCAGCGCGTACGACACCCGATTGGCAATGCTGGCCAGGTTGCCGGCAAAGCCCATCCGCAGTTCCTCGGCATTCGCTTCGTTCGCGAACAGCTGGTACTCGCTCCACATGACGCCGACGTAAACGCCCACCTGTCCCGGCAGATCCTGCTCGTGCGGCATCTGCAGCGTGGCTCGCGTGTAGCCGGCGTCCTCGACCGCCATCCATGCGTGCTGTAGGAACAGCCGCTCCTGCGGATCGATGTACTTGGCTTCTTTCGGCGCGATGTTGAAGAAGAGCGGGTCGAACTCGTCGACGCCGTCGATGAAGCCGCCCCACTTGCTGTAATGCCGCCCGTCGATGCCGCGGTCCTCACTGAAATACGCCCGCCAGTCCCAGCGCTCTGGCGGCACTTCGACGATGCTGTCCTTCCCGTCACGCAGGTTCTTCCAGTAGGCATCGATATCGATTGCACCGGGATAGCGGCCGCTCAATCCAATGATGGCGATGGCCTGCCGTTCGGCCTTCCGGTCCGTGGCCGCGCTTTGCGGCCGAACGAAACGGCGTGTGGCAACCGCAACCGGCGCCGGCACTTGCGGCGGCAGCGCCGATATCGTCCCGCTCGTCCCCGCCATCTCCAGAGCGAACAGTGCGGTCAACTGCGACGCGTATTGCGCGGTGAAGTGTTCGGTCAGCGTGCGGACGGTCCGGTATTCGAAGAATAACGTCTTCGGCAGCGAGCCGAAGGTCTCCTCCAGCTGGCTGGTCAGCTTCATCGCCAGCATGGAGTCGATGCCGTAGTCCTCCAGCGGCGCCTGCGCCTCGATGGCGTGAGCGGGCAGCTTCAGGATTCCAGCGAGTCGTTTGCGCAGGTACTCCTCCGTCTTGACCGCGAGCGTCTCCGCCCCGATCTCCGCGACGAGAGGAGCCGCTTCCGCAAGCCGTACCACGGGCATCAGCGGCGCTTCCATGAGCGCGCGGCGCACCCGCTCGCGCTCGCCTTCCATCACCAGCACGTGGTCGTACGGCAACGCCAGACTGCGATGGAACGCACGCATCCCCGAGGCGGTCGACATCGGCTGCATGCCGGCCGAGCGCTCCAGCCGCTCTTGCGCGACGGCATCCATCTTCATCCCGCCCGATGCCCACAAAGGCCAGCCGATCGAGCGAGTACGCCCATGTCTCTGCCGCGCGGCGATCAGCCTGTTGCGATGCGCTGCGAACTGATCCATGAACGCGTTGGCAGTCGCGTAATCGGCCTGCCCCACATTGCCGAGCGCACCGGCGAACGAGGAGAAGAGGACGAAAAAGTCGAGCTCGACGTCGCGGGTGGCCTCGTCGAGGTGGAACGTGCCGCTGACTTTCGGCGCGAGCACGGCACGGAGTTCGGCCGCGCTTTTCTTCAGGAGGAAGTTGTCCGCGATCACGCCTGCGCAGTGCAGGATTCCGTCGAGCCGGCCGTGCTCCTCTTTTGCCGCCGCGATGAACTGTCGGACCTGATCGAGGTCCCCGAGGTCGAGTGGACGGTACGTCACCCGCTCGTCGTGTGGGCCAAGCGCGTCCAGCAGGGCCTGTTTCTCTGCATTGAGCTGGCCGCGACCGGTCAACACGATGCGCGCCTCTCGGGTCTGCTCGAGAATTTCCCGGGCGAAGAGCAGCCCCAGTGCGCCAAGCCCGCCAGTGATCAGATAGATACCGCGCTCCTGAAATGCGACGGGAGCCTCGGAAGCGGCGGAGATCTCCTCCCAACGAAGGACGTTCCGTACGCCGCGCTCATATCGGACGACCGCATCCGCAGCGCGCTTCTCATCGACCAGCACGCGCGCTACCTCTCCGGCGGGCAGTTCCGATGCAACGAGGATGAGCTGCCCGACCAGCCTCGGATTTTCCTGAGCGGCCGTCTTCAGCAATGCAGACAGCCCGGCGAGCAGCATCTGCTCTCCCTCGTCGGGGACGACAATCTGCATCAGCACGTTGCCGCGCGCCTCACTCTGCAGAAGCGATTGAACGCGCTCGAAGCAGGCGACTGCGCTGCGGGTGAAGAGCTGCGCAGCCGTTTCGTCCTGAGCCGCGCTGAGGCTCAGACAGTGACTGTGCGGGAGCAGCGACGCGATCGGTTCGACGTTGGC
>JANMSA010000654.1:0-2108 GCA_031388865.1 Acidobacteriota bacterium
CCGCCAGTCGATTCGAATCCCGCGGCTTCAGAGACGTCAATCCAACGCGATGGTCCATCACCGCGTACGTATCGGCCAGTCCCGCCCAGGCCGCGGCAAAGGACGGGTCCCGCTCGATCGCTCCACGAAAATAGGTGACCGCGTTGTTGATTCCGTCGCGCGTCCATCGATATCCGCTCTGGCGGCCCTTCAGGTACAGCTCGTAGGCCTGCAGATCCTGCGTGGGCCTCGATCGTTTCTGCTGGGTCCCGAGTCTCATGGTCAAAGCCCTGGCCACGGCCGATACGATTTCGTTCTGGATCCTGAAGATTTCCGTGAGCTCGCCCTCGTACGTGTCCGTCCACATCTCCTGACCGTCCGCGGTGTTCAAGAGGCGCGCGTCCACCTGGAGGCGACTGCCTGACCGGCGCACGCTCCCTTCGATGACCGAACCCACGCCGAGACTCGTTCCGACTTCTCGAATGTCGTTTGGTGCCCGCCGCATGGCGAACGACGAAGTTCGCGAGACCACTTTGAGCTCGGGGAGCCGGCCTAGGGAATCGATCAATTCCTCGGCCATCCCATCCGAGAGATACTGGTTGCGGGCATCGCCCGACGCATTCTTGAAGGGCAGAACGGCGATGGAGCGGATCTCAGCAGGCGGTGAGACCGTGGCTGGAGGGGGGCGGTCACGCTCGCGGTTCAGCATGAAGATCGCAGCAGCCACGATCACGGCTGCTGCAGCCGCCCATCCAGCGAGGCGAGGTTTCCGGCTCGCGGCCAATCGGAGCCGCGTCGCTCTGCTTCTGAAACCGGAAGAGTTCCTCGGAAAGCTCACTGGCTGTCGGGTAGCGCTCTTCGCTCTTCTTGCGCAGCAACTTCGCTGTGATCCGCCGCAGCTCCTCGGGTCCTTGCAGGGGCGGCTGTTCCTTTTCAAGGATGGCAGCGATGACGTCGCTTCCCGTCGATCCCTCGAAGGGGCGCCGGCCGCTCAGCATCTCGTAGAGAACCACGCCCAGGCTCCACTGGTCCGTTCGCGCTCCGACCATCTCGCCGCGAAGCTGCTCCGGCGACATATAGTGCATCGTTCCCATCACCATCCCGGGAGCGGTGCGCAGCAGCGTGGAAGCATCCGCTTGAGGGGCCGAGGGCTCGGCTAACTTGGCCAGACCGAAGTCGAGAACCTTCACGTAGCCGTCCGGGCGGAGCATGACGTTTTCGGGTTTGATGTCACGATGGATCACGCCCGCTGCGTGTGCGGTCCGGAGGGCGGAGACCAGCTGGGAAACGACGCGAAGGATCTCGGACAATTCCATCGGACCGCGCTGCAGCCGGGTCCGGAGCGTTTCGCCTTCCACCAGCTCGGAGGCGATGAATTCCACTCCCTGGTGCTGTCCCAGCTCGTAGATGGTGAGAATGTTCGGATGGTTCAACGCGGATGCGGTCCGTGCTTCCTGTTGAAATCGGCGCACTCGTTCCGGGTCGCTCGTGAATTCCGAGGAAAGAAACTTGAGCGCGACACGACGACCCAGGCGCGTGTCGAGTGCCAGATAGACTTCCCCCATCCCGCCGGCGCCGAGCATTTCCAGGACGCGGTAGGAACCAACGGTCGAACCGGTCAGCGAGCCGGGAGCCGATGACGAATGCGCGCAGAAATTGGGGTCAGACCCGCAATATGAAGTATTTGAAGAGTTCCGAGCGGGGTTTCTCACCCACGTCGTTTTCAGATGACTGGGCCTGGCGGCTGTAGCTCCTCTCGGATGCGACAGACCAGCTCCCGATAGAGCCGGTCACTCTCTTCCAGCGATTTTCCGCATTTGACCAGATGGGAGACCGCGCGGTCCGTGACGCTCATCCAGTTTGCAATCGCTGCCAGAGTTAATCCTGATTCCTCCCAGGCCAACTGCGCTAACGCCTTCCGCGATGCGCGGTGAGAGAAGAATTAGGGTCAGACCCGCAATTAGAAGTATTCCGTGAAGCGTTTCCGGACCCGGCGGACTCCCGTTCAGCTCATCGAATGCTTCATTTTGCGGGTCTGACCCTACTACCGATCCGAGTTGCGGGGCGGTACGGTTCGCCGGCGATTACCCCTGGTGCAACTACCGTTCTACAGCCGGGCTGGAAGTTCC
>JANMSA010000685.1:0-3805 GCA_031388865.1 Acidobacteriota bacterium
ACCAGCGCTGCCTCGCTGCCGGGGAGTGTAGGACCGGATGCGACGTCCGCGAGCGCGCCTGTCGATACGTCGGAGTAGACCAGCGTCACCGCGCGACCACGCACGCGCGCCGCGAGCTTCCCACCCTTGATCGCCGACACGCGCCTCCGCTCGGCGTTGATCTCACCGATGGCCATTCCCGAAGAGATCAGGCGTGCATTCGCGCCCGCGACGTCTTCCTCCGTATGAGTTGCGAGCGGCACCTCCACGCACGCGGATCCGCCGCCGGAGATGAGGAAGAGGATGTCTTCATGCGTGTCGATGTAGTCGAGCAGCGCCCGGCCCGCCTCAAAGCTCGCACGCGTGATGTGAGGGTGACCTCCGATGTACACCAGCGCCCGCGTCGAGGGGAGGCGGTATCCGGCTGGAACAGCTGCGAAGGCGCTGCGGATCTCGTGCACAGCAGCGACCCCATCGAGCAGCGCCCCGGCGCACTTTCCGATGGCCACGACGTCCCGAGGCATGTCCTTCGACACGTGGCTGGCCACCAGCCGGTCCGGTGCACAGAGCTGGAGCGTTGTGAGGTAGATCGCTTTCAAGTCCAACGTGTCGATTATCCTCGTCTCGTGCCCCGCCAGCGCCTTCGCATGCGAGTACTGCTTCTGACCGCTGCGTTCACGCTCGCGCTGTTCGCGATCGCGTTCGGGTTGAGTTGGCGTGCGCGCATCGCGCAGCGGCGCTGGACGCAGCTCCTCTCGATCGAGACGCGCGCGGTGGCTGCGCTGGAAGAACTGATGCGTGCTCAGAATGGATTCCGCACGCGGTACCTCGCCGGAGAAGAAACCGCAGAGCGCTATCGCGTGGTCGTGCAGCTCCTCTCTGACGAGTCGCTCGCCCGCATCGATCTCGGCATCCTGAGGGGCCGGATCAAGGCCTTCCGCACGCTCATCGAGGAGGGTTCGCCGCGCGCGCTCGATGTAGACGCGACGTCAACGGCCATTGTTACGGAGGCGCAGCAGATCGTCGCGGCGCGGAAGGCCGAGATCGACCGGCAGCTCCCGGCGCTCGAGCGCGAAACGTCGTCGATGATGTCCAGCGGACTGTCGGTGGCGTGGATTGTCGCACTGCTGGGGTTTGCCGCGGTGCAGACCACGCTCCGCAAAGTCGTCCGCCCGATCGAAGAGCTCTCCGCTGCCGCGGACCGGATTGCAGCGGGCGATCTCACCGCACGCGCCCCGGTTGCCGGCGACCGCGAGATCGCCACGCTCGGAGGCGCGTTCAACCGCATGGCTGACGAACTGAAAGCGCGGGCGCGTACGGACGATCTCACCGCGCTCCCGAACTTTCGCGCGTTCCGCGAGCGCATCGACACGGAGCTCGAGCGGGCCGATCGTTACCCGGAGCACTTCGGAGTGCTGATCCTCGATCTCGATCGCTTCAAGAAGTACAACGACACGTACGGCCACCTTGCCGGCAACGACGCACTCGGCCGTGTCGCACAGGTCATCCGCGAGACTGTCCGGGCGGTCGACTTTGCCGCGCGTTACGGCGGAGAAGAGTTTGCGGTGGTCGTGCCGCAGGTCGAGATGGCCGCGCTTGCAGCGATTGCCGAGCGTCTCCGCGCCAACATCGAGTGCCTGCCCGCGCCCTCGAATGGTTCCACGTTGACCGTGAGCATCGGAGCAGCGATCTATCCGGCCGATGGTGCGGATCGCGAGGCGCTGTTCCGCACGGCGGACGAGCGTCTCTACGAAGCGAAACGTCGAGGCCGGAATCGAGTGGTGGGTGGAGAGGGCGAGCGTGCACGAAGCAGCTAGAGGTGGCGGAGGTCGAGCTGTCGCGCTTCTCAGGATGACAACCTCATGCCCACCTCATCGGCCCGGCGCAATTCCCTCGCTGCTAATGACACGACTGTCGTCTGCTCGAGGGCGCCCCCTCATCCGCCTTCGGCACCTTCTCCCCCGTGCGCGGGGGAGAAGGCTCTCGAGGGGAGGTGCTGCGCGACTTGCGCGTCGCCCGCTCCCCTGGAAGAACAAACATCGGGATGAGGGGTCGCTCCCGTGCCATTCACGAGGCTCGTGCGGGCCGCGACCGCGTGTCATCACCACTTCCAAGGCAGTCCTCTGCCGTTCCCTCGCTCGGGATGACACCTCGATGACACGCGGCGTGAGCAGCGGTCCCCCTTTCGGGGGCGGGTGTATCGAAACTTACCCCAACTGCTCGATCAGCCGGTCGATCTTGCGCGTCAGCGTTTGCAGATCGCGCTCCGACAATGCGTCTCCGCCGACGGAGGCCAGCCACTGCGTATACGCAGGACGCACTTTCTCCACGAGCGTTCGTCCCCTCCGCGTCAGCTGGACTCGCGACGAGCGGAGATCCCGCGGATCGTCATAGCGCTCCGCGAGCCCGAGCTGTTCCAGGCGGGCGATCATGCCGGTCATGTTCTGTTTCGTGACACCGAGACGGCGCGCCAGAGCGACCAGGGTCACCGGGAGATCTTCCGCCGACAGGGCGGAGAGCACGGACCACTGTTGAGGAGTAATCTTCGCCCTCTCGAAGACGGGACCCAGGCGGCGGGTGAGCAGGTTCGCGAGCTGGATGACACCCGTGACCAGATCTCGTTCGCCCGGCATGTGGTCAACATCTTGACCGAGCCGCCGCCGGGCTGTCAAATCACAGCGCGGCCTTGAAAATCTTCTTGCCCGCGAACAGCGACGCGTCGCCAAGCTCCTCCTCGATGCGCAGGAGCTGGTTGTACTTTGCCACCCGGTCGCTGCGTGACGCGGACCCGGTCTTGATCTGCCCCGCGTTCGTCGCCACCGCAAGATCCGCAATCGTCGAGTCCTCAGTCTCGCCCGACCGGTGCGAGATGATCGAGCGGTACCCGGCGCGCCTGGCCATGTCGATCGCCTCCATGGTTTCCGTGAGGGTGCCGATCTGGTTCACCTTGATCAGGATCGAGTTGGCGATCCCGCGCTCGATCCCTTTCGCGAAGATCTCCGGATTCGTCACGAAGAGGTCGTCGCCCACGAGCTGCGTGCCGCTCCCGAGCACGCCAGTGAGCGAGTCCCACCCATCCCAGTCGCCCTCGGACATCCCGTCCTCGATGGAGATGATCGGGTACTTCTTCCGCAGATCGACGTAGTAGTCGACCATGTCGTCGCTGGAGCGGGCGACGCCTTCGAACGTATAGCCCTTCTTCTTGTCGTAGAACTCCGAGGCAGCGACGTCGAGACCGAGGTAGATCTGATCGGCCGCGCGGTACCCTGCTTTCTCGATGGCCATCAGGATGAGGTCGAGCGCTTCAGCGTTGGTCTTCAGATCGGGAGCGAAGCCGCCCTCATCGCCGACCGCGGTGGTGAGCTTGCGGTCGTGCAGGATCTTCTTGAGGTGGTGGAACGTCTCCACACCGGCGCGCAACGACTCGGAGAACGTGTCGAAACCCGCCGGGATGATCATGAACTCCTGCACGTCGAGGTTGTTGTCCGCGTGCGCTCCGCCATTGATGACATTCATGAGCGGTACCGGCAGAGTGCGTGCGCCGACGCCGCCGAGGTAGAGAAAAAGGGGAAGGCCGGCTGCCTCAGCCGCCGCGCGAGCGACGGCGAGCGAGACGCCGAGGATCGCGTTGGCGCCGAGGTTGCCCTTATTCTCGGTGCCGTCGATCTGCTTCATCACCAGATCGATCATCACCTGCTCGCGGGCATCCATCCCCTCGATCTCCCTGGCGATGATGTCGACATTGTCGACAGCAGTGCTGACGCCTTTGCCAAGGAAGCGACGCTTATCGCCGTCGCGGAGCTCGAGCGCCTCACGGGAGCCTGTC
>JANMSA010000686.1:0-5188 GCA_031388865.1 Acidobacteriota bacterium
CATCCAGCCAGCCGCGCGGCCCGTACGGTCCGAAGGGCTGTAACGTACCGCCCCAGTCGGGTTGAGGACAGCGCGTCGCCGGAATGGGATAGTTGGCGAGCTCGCCTGAATCCACCAGCTGATCGATGATGTCCGGCGTCAGGTTATAAGGATTCGGCGGGACCTGATTCTGGCCGAGGTACTGAACGAGCCGGTTGGGGAAGCAGATCCACGCAACATCGACGGTCGCGGATCCCGCCGGGATCGGCGTTCGCATCGGGTCATACCAGCCGGTCTGCTGCGATGCCCCGATCGTGTTCCAGGGACTTCCGGTGATGGCTTGCTGCTCGAATCCCTCCACGTTCTGGCTCCACGCATCCGCCAGCTTGTCGTACATCGCCGGGTCTTCGGGGAAATCGTCATTGAACGCGGGTGTGGTGAACCGGAGCAGTTGAAAGGTCTTTGTGGCCGGGTCGTAGTTGTTCCGAGGCTTCACCGGGGTGGACATTAGGGGCCTCCTTGTCGAGCGAGCGATGCTTCAGCTGAGAAGAAACTACCGTGCTTCGAAGACCAGGAACTGCGAGTTGTTGTGTGCGAGACCGAGCGACTCCGACTCGAGCCACACGTAGTACATGCCGGCTTCCGGTGGGGTGAACGCGAAGGCGTACGTCCCGTCGGGCAACGCCGTGACGTCGCGCCTCTGCTGCCACACACCGGGCGCTTCGAACGCCAGCGCGCGGATATCCGTAGCGCGCGACTCGTTCGGGTCCCCGATCGAGAAGCGCAGCTGCACCGGCTGGCCCGCGATCAGATGCCGCGGCGGAGCGATGGCGGTAATGCGCGTTCGCGGTTTCTCCGGCTCGTTCCGCAGCGGCGCGACGGTCATCGCGAAGCAAGCCACGACGCGCGGAGCGTCGAGGAAAAAAACGACGTCGTAGGCGCCCGGTTCGACCGGTACTGTTGTTTCATAGCGACCCGTTCGCGACTCGCGCAGACCGCGGTCGACCACGAGTACCGCGCGCGGCTGACGGCCATAGTTGCTGAAACCGCCCGCGGGTGCAGCCATCCCCTCTTTGTAGAGGTAGATCATCTTGTCCGCCGGATTCGCCACCAGCACGCTCGGCCCCTCGGGTCCCGCGACGATCGAGTCGGCAAGACTGCCGCTGCTCCCTTCGCCATAGCCGTGCTGCCCGCCCGGAAAGTCGGCGACGCCGATCGGTTTCCCCTCGATCCCGATCTGCTCGAGAGGGATCATCAGCACGGTCTCGTTGTCGCGGCGGCGGACATACGCCAGCAGCGGGGTGAAGGTGACCTCGAACGGCGCGTCGCCAATCTCCGCGTTCTGCACGACGCGGTTCAATGCCGCATCGAGGACCTGGACGATGTTCCGTTCGGGATTCGCAATCAACGCGTGGCGGCCGTTGGGTGCAAATCGCATCTGCGTCAATCCGGGATGGAGTGCGATGGTTGCGGTGACTTTCCGAGTGCGCGGATCGATCGCCACGACGTGGCCGGTAGCGCGGTCCGCCGCGTAGAGAGTGCGGCCCGCGCTCGAATAAGCGAGAACCGACGGCTTTCCGCCGACCGGCACGCGTCCAAGAACGCGTGCGTCATGCGCGTCGAGAATGATGACGGCATCGCCGGTGGCCGCGAAAGCGAGCTCGCCGTCCGAGCTGATGGCGACGCCCCCGACGGGCCCGACGCGAACTCGCGTCGCAACGAACGAGCGCGGGTCGATGGACGTCACGCCCTCGTCGTCGGCCACCCACAACCGCTCGCCCATGACGATGCGGCGCGGGTTTGGTCCGGTCTCGATGCTCCGGACGATCTGCCAGCGAAGAGTGTCCGCGACCGCCACCTTTCCTGCCGCGGGCATCGACACGAAGAGGATCCGCTGATCCGGCGTGAGCGCCCAATCCTCGCCGGCGCTTTCGAGCTGCAGCATCGCCAGCAGCTTCGAGCCGCCGAACCCGAACAGCGGGTCGACGATGCTGATCGAGGCGTCGTCGTTCAGCGCCAGGACGAAGTACGCGTTGAGATCGACCTCGGGACGGCCGAACAGATCGCCTCCGAGGAACGTTGCGACCTGCCGCGTGCAGTCTTTCGCCGCCGGAGCTTTCACGCGCGACTCGTCGCGCCGGGCGAGCCACGCGGCAGGACGTGCGCCGCTGATCGGCGCGCCGCTGGCGGTATCGGAGATTCCGAAGGTGAACGCGATGGGCGCGTCAGGCACGGACGGTGATACTGCGAACTCCACAGCGATGCCCTGATCGACGACACGTTGGGGCGCAGGTGGCGTCGTGCCGTTCGCACGATCCGCATCCGGCGAGGACGCCAACGCCGCGAGTACCACAAGGGCGAGCATCACGGCCGGGAGCCCCTCGTCTGGCGCGGACCCTTCCGCTCCGGCGCGATCGCCGGTTGCTCGACTGCGCGGGCGATCTCTTCCTCACTTGCCACGATGCCCCACGTGGCCTTGCCGCCGGCCGGCGACGTCACGGTGAAGGTCTCGCCCACTGCGAAGCGCGGCATGATCGTCCACGTCCCGTTCGTGACGGGGGTCTGTTGATTGCCCACCGTTACCGTTTCGACGTAACCACCGGCGTTACAGATCACGCGACCCCGCGCGCCTTTCACCGCGACCGGGCACGGCGTCGTGTAGCCGCTGATGGTGAGCACGCCGGGCAGACCTGGTGTCACGGACGTGATCCCGACCGTATCGGGGAAGGCCTGCTCCCCGGTCGGCGTCCAGGGAGCGACGCGGAAGATGCCCCACGCGCCGCCCTGGAACATGTTCGCCGTCCAGGCGCGGTAGAGGTAATCGCCGGCGATCCCGAACCGTCCGCCCGACGGCGTCGTTCCAGGCGTGTCGTCGAGGACCACTTCGTACGCACTCGTAACGCCGTAGCCGGTCAGCGAGCCGTTCGTATCGGACTTCGGGTTGTAGCCGATCTTCGTCGAGTCGTTCGTGTACGGCTCCTCCTGCCAGAGATGGCCGGTGAGCTCCCACGTGATCTGGTTGTCTCCATCGCCTCCCGGCATCACCAGGCGGAAGCGTGCGGGCATGCGCGCCGGTGCGCGGAAGATCGGCGTCTCCGGCTCGGCCCGCACCAGCTGATTTGCAGTGGTGGCCGTTCCATTGACGAGCGTCATCGGCAACGCGGAGATCGCGTTGACGTCCGACTGCGTGAGCTGCGACCAGTCAGCGGGCTTGCTGGTGCCGAGGGCGCCGTCGAGCATCTTGCCGAAGCGCAGCCAGGGCGGCTCCGAACGATAGTTGAACCCCGCCAGCGGATTGCCGGTCGACCACCACGAAGCGCCGTTCGTGAGCATGTTCGCGTCGTTCTGATAGGCGACGACGAACTCGCGGAAGACTTTGTCGCCGGACCAGACCGTCGCAGACGCGTCCGAGTGTGGATCGGCGATCCACCGCGATCCTTCCGGCTCCACGATGAGCGAGCCGAAGAGTCCGCGGTAGACGTGCATGAGCGGGTCGGACGGCAGCAGATTGATAGCGCCGAACTCCACGGGCTTCTGCACGCCGCCCTCGATGATGCCGGCGTACCACCAGTAGTCGATGCTCTTCCCGGGCGCAGCCGTCTGCACGGGGTTGTTCCCGATCGTCGCGCCGTCGCTCGAACGGACGTCGTACGAGACGAGCTGCGCATGCAGGCCAACGGTCGGCGACGAGGCGATCGGCACGTAGTTGTATGGCGCCGCGTACGTGAGACCGAAACGCGAAGCGGCCTCGAAGCTGTTGAACACCGCTTCGTCGCCCTTGAAATCGTTGACGAGCGTGACGTGGATCCAGTCGCCCGCGGCCGCACGAAGAACCAGCGGCTCCACAGTCTTTCTGGGCTTGAACGCCTCACCCTTCGGCACCACGACGTAGACGAGACCGAGCGGATCTTCGAGCGGGTTCGCGGTATCACTCGCACCCTTCAGCAGGTTCACGCCGCGCCTGTTGTAGAGGATCGACGCCTTCGCATCGCCCAGCGCCTGCTGCACGGTCATCGCGTGCACTTCGTACTCGCGGATGCACGCCTTGTGGAGGGCCGAGGGCCGAGGGCCGAGGGCTGAGGGAGGTCGATTTCCGCCCGAGCAATCGGTGGTCATTCCCGCGGGCGGCCGGATCGTCTCGGGCGCCGTTGCCTGCTTCGATTCATCGAGCGGTGCAAGAAACTTCTGACGAAGTCCGGGACTCCATGCGCGCAGCAATCCCCACGCGCCGTTGGTCAGTCCTTCGTACGACGCACTCGGGTTGTACAGGTAGTCCGTCGATGATTCCGCGCCGATCCGCGGCAGGTCGAACAGCAGTTCGTAATGTTCGGACAGGAGGATGAACTGCGTGTTTCTGTAGCCGGAGTTCTTCTCGAACGGTTCCGCCAGCCAACGCACGCCGTGCATCGTGTAGTTGTGCATCGAGGTATGCGCGCCGACGAGCAGTCGCACCTGGACCTTGTCGCCCTCGTACCCGTGCAACATCGGCGTGTACGGATCCGTCGCGCCCATCCCCTCGGAGATCGATTGCACCGGGAAGGTGAAGCACCCCGCTCCGCGGCAGAGAGGATTGATCTGAGAGCCCGGCGCCGGCTGCACGGAGTAAGCAGGATCGAGCCGCTCGATGGAGCGGAAGGCCGAGGAGAGATCCGCCGCCTCCGCGGCCTGGGCGGCCTTCCCAGGCCCCGTCAAGTTTGGATTCGGGACGCCAGGCTTGAAGACGCGCATCGGCAGCGGCTCGCCGCGGTAGTTCATCGACATCATGCCGACCGAGAAATCGGTCACCAGGAGCGGCTGCGGCGGCCATGGCGCTGCGCCGTTGAGATTCGGAATGAGCGACCGCGGCATCGTCATCGGCGGTTGCGGCGGACAGTTGATGCAATTCAGCACGTTCGCCGGGTCCGCCCAACCGAAGTACGACTGACCCGGCGCGAGCGGAACACAATCGAAATCGGGCGGCCGCTGCTCGTACACCGATCCGTCGGGCCGCGTGTAGCGATAGCAGTCCGGCTTGTTGCGGCTGTACTGCGTGTAGCCGTGCTGCGTGTCGCCCCACTCCAACGCGAATTCGCGATAGCTGTCGCCCCGCAATGCCGGCGAGTTGAACAGGATGTTCGCGGCATAGCTGGTCGGGCCGCCATCGTCGCGCGTGCCGAACTGCGTCTTGCCGTCGAGAGACGTCCACTTCGTGTTCGGCGGTTCGATCAGC
>JANMSA010000203.1:0-2308 GCA_031388865.1 Acidobacteriota bacterium
GCTCGCCGAGTGGATCGAGAGCGGTGCGGCCGGCCGGACCTTCACCGGAGAAACTCAGGAAGGGAAGGTCCGCGAACAAATATCGCTGAAGAAATTCGGGAACTACTGCATCCAGGAATGCCGCACCACGAACGATGCCGCCACGTATCTCGAGAATCTCGCCGCCATCGGCGAGCTGCACGTGCAAGGGTATTCGCTCGACTTGGCCTCGCTCGTGGCGGAAGGGGCGCGGCGGATCCCGCTGCCGACGTATCCCTTTGCGCAAGAGCGGTACTGGGTGGCGAGCGTCGCCTCGGCACCGGCACCACCACCGACCCTCCGTCCGACCTTGCCGATCGCCGCGGCACCTGCCGCGCAAACGAACGCGTCGCCGACGGGCGCGCGTAGACCTGAAGGGAATCTCGCGGAATGGCTCCAGCACGAGCTGGCGCGCATTGCCGGCCAGATCCTGCGTGTCACCGCGGCCGACGTGGCACCCGACCGGATCTTGATGGACCTCGGCTTCGATTCGATCGGGCTTACGCATCTTGCGAACGCGATCAACGAGACTTTCCAACTGGACGTCACGCCGGTGCTCTTCTTCGACTACCCCTCGCTGCGCGAGATCGCGAAGCATTTGTCTGCCGCGCGTGAGGCGGACATTCGCCGGTCGCATCGCGGATCGGTTTCGACGCCGCAGGCGCCGGTACCCGTGGCGCCTGCCGCCGCACGCGGGGCGGCGGAGCGGCGCCAGGAGCACGAGCCCATCGCCATCGTCGGGATCGCCGGCGTCATGCCGCAAGCCGCCGATCTCGACGCTCTTTGGCAGGGGCTGGCGAGCGGCCGCGACATGATCACCGTCATCCCCGGGGATCGCTGGAACTGGGAGGACTACTACGGCGATCCGTTGCGGGAGGCGAACAAGTCAAACTCCAAATGGGGCGGCTTTATGAAGGAGGTCGACAAGTTCGATCCGCTGTTCTTCGGCATCTCGCCGCGCGAAGCGCAGATGATGGATCCGCAACAGCGGATTTTTCTCGAGACGGCCTGGAGAGCGATTGAGGACTCGGGACAGAAGCCGTCCGAGTTGGCAGGTACGAAAACGGGCGTTTTCGTCGGTGTCGGATCCAACGACTACATCGATGTGCTGCGGAGCCACCCGATCGCGTTGGATGGCTACACCGCTTCCGGGAACTCCCATTCGGTGCTCGCCAATCGTGTTTCGTTTCTGCTCGACTTGCGCGGCCCGAGCGCGCCGATCGATACCGCCTGTTCGAGCTCGCTGGTGGCCTTGCATCGCGCCGTCGAGTCGATTCACGCCGGCAGTTCAGACATGGCCATCGCCGGCGGCGTGCAGGTCATCCTCAGTCCCGGCGCCTACATCTCGTTCGGCAAGGCCGGCATGCTCAGCCCCGACGGCCAGTGCAAGACATTCGACAAGCGGGCCAATGGCTACGTGCGCGGAGAGGGTTGCGGCGTCGTGCTCCTCAAGCCGCTCTCCCGCGCGGAGGCGGAGGGGAATCACATTTACGCGGTCATCCGGTCCACCTCCGAGAATCACGGCGGCCGCGTCACCACGATGACCGCGCCGAATTCGACCGCTCAGGCAGCCCTCCTGGTCGAAGCCTACGAAAAGGCGCAGATCGACCCCGCCACCGTCGGCTACATCGAGTGCCACGGGACTGGCACCACCCTCGGCGATCCGATCGAAGTGCAGGCCCTGACCCGGGCATTCGGCGAGCTGTACGCGCGCCGCAACAGCGCTCCGTCCGCCACGCCACACTGCGGACTGGGAACGGTCAAGAGCAACATTGGCCACCTGGAGACCGCGGCCGGCATCGCGGGCGTGCTCAAGGTCGTGCTCGCACTGCAGCACAAAGAGATTCCGGCCACGATCCACTTCGAAGAGCTCAATCCTTACATCCATCTGCAGGGGACGCCGTTCTACGTCGTCGACAAGCTCACGCCGTGGCAAGCTCCTGTGACCGAAAATGGCATGACCTCGCCGCGCCGCGCCGGTGTGAGCTCGTTTGGTTTCGGCGGCGCCAACGCGCATGCGGTGCTCGAGGAGTATGTTGCTCCGCCGCGGGCCGCGGCGCCGTCCCGTCCGAATTTGATCGTGCTCTCCGCGAAGAATCGAGATCGGCTTGACGCGCACGTCCAGTCGATGCGCGCGTACATCGAGAGCCACGACGTCGAGCTGGCCGACTTTGCGTACACGCTGCAGATCGGACGGGAGGAGATGCCGGAGCGACTGGCGTTCGCCGCCGCCAGCATGGATGAGCTGAAGCGGACGCTCGGTGCCATCGCCGCTGGCTCGTTGCCGGAG
>JANMSA010000693.1:0-1620 GCA_031388865.1 Acidobacteriota bacterium
GTCGGGATTGCGCCGGATCTCGCCGATGACACCGGAAAGCTGATCGATGTGCCGGCCGTCCGCTGCCGGCCACGAGCGCCACTGGTAGCCGTACCTCGCGCTCGTGCGCAGCATCCTCGATTCCGGAACGCCGAAGACCGATCGCACCGGCACCGGGACGCTGAGCATCTTCGGCCATCAGCTTCGCTTCGACCTCGCGGATGGGTTCCCGCTCCTGACCACGAAGAAGATGCACCTCCGCTCGATCATCTACGAGCTGCTGTGGTTTCTCGCGGGTGACACAAATGTCCGATTTCTCAACGAGAACAAGGTCACGATCTGGGATGAGTGGGCGGACGCGGATGGAGAGCTCGGTCCGGTGTACGGCTACCAGTGGCGCTCGTGGCCGGCAGCGGACGGCCGGCACATCGATCAGCTTTCCGGTGTCATCGGCGAGATCCGGCGCAATCCCGACTCGCGCCGTCTGCTCGTCAGTGCATGGAATGTCGGAGAACTGGAAAAAATGGCCCTGGCGCCTTGCCACGTACTCTTCCAGTTCTACGTCGCGGACGGTCGCCTCTCCTGCCAGATGTATCAGCGCAGCGCAGATGTCTTCCTCGGCGTCCCGTTCAACATCGCGTCGTACGCTCTTCTGACGATGATGGTCGCGCAGGTCTGCAACCTTCAGCCGGGCACCTTCGTGCACACCCTCGGCGACGCCCATCTCTACACCAACCACCTGCAGCAGGCCCGCGAACAGTTGGCGCGCGATCCGCGTCCGCTGCCCTCCATGAGGCTCAACCCCGACGTGCGCTCTCTCTTCGACTTCAAGTTCAGCGACTTCACGCTCGAGAGCTACGACCCTCATCCCGCGATCAAGGCGCCCATCGCCGTATGAGGCTTTCGCTCATTGCCGCGCTCTCCACCAACAATGTGATCGGACGGGACAACCAGGTGCCGTGGCGCCTCTCCACGGATCTCAAGCGTTTCAAGGCGCTGACGATGGGCCATCACCTCATCATGGGACGCAAGACCTACGACTCAGTGGGCAGCCCGCTGCCGGGCAGAATCAACGTGGTCATCACGCGTCAGAGCGGCTATGCGCCCGATGGCGTCGTCGTCGTGCATTCTCTCGAGGAGGCGGTGGAGCTCGCGGAGAAGGCCGGGGAGACGCTGGCGTTCATCGCAGGCGGCGCCGAGATCTATCGCCAATCGATGCACCGTGCTCACCGCATGGACCTGACGCGCGTTCATGCAGACGTCGAGGGGGACACCGTCTTTCCCGATTTCGACGATGTCACGGAGTGGCAGCTCACCGACTCCGAGCATTTCGAAGCGGACGCGAAGAACGAGTATCCCTTCTCCTTCCTGACGTACGAGCGCTCGACAGGCGAAGGACACCCGATCCCCGCGGAGGGGTAGCTCGCCGTCTGCGCGGCGGTGGTCGGTTGTCGGTTGTCTGCGGGTCTGTCGCGTAAGGGTGAGTTTCTCGCAAGCGCGCGGTAGTCACATTTTGCGCGTGAGGTATGGCGCTCGGGAAGCGTACGAGCACCGGCCGAAACCACAGACAACCGACAACTGCCAACCGACAACTGCCGCGAAGACGCGCACCCTATACTCCCGACCCAAATGTACTGGCGG
>JANMSA010000698.1:0-3705 GCA_031388865.1 Acidobacteriota bacterium
GTGGGTGTTTTGCCCGGGGGGCTCCTCGTTTTAATCGAATACTTCGTTCTTTTCTTCGCGCGCGCCACCCACGACGAGCTGGGGCAGGCGCTGACGGTGATGAAGATCGACCTCAACTGGCTTGCGCGCAAATCGGCTTCGCTCGATCCAGCGACGCATACGAAGCTGCTGGAGATGTCGGATCACGTCGACACGATCATCGCCACCGTCCGGCGCATCTCGCGAGAACTTCGGCCGATCATCCTCGACGATCTAGGGCTCGGTGCAGCCATTCAGTCCGAAGTTCGGCGTTTCGCGGAGCGGAACGGAATCCGCGTGAACCTCGACGTCTCGCCGCCAGACCTCGACCTCGACGCCTTCCGCAGCGCAACGATCTATCGCGTCGTGCAGGAGGCGCTGACGAACGTGGCCCGGCACTCCGGCGCCACGCGCATCGACGTATCAGTGACGCTCTCGGACGGCACGCTGCACGTGCGCGTTGCTGACAACGGCCGCGGAATCGCGCCTGCGGAGCTCGAGGATCCGAAGTCGCTAGGAGTTCTCGGTATGCGGGAACGCACGATGCTTCTGGGAGGTGACATGCGACTGGAGTCGACACCGGAAGAGGGAACGACGCTTCGGATCGAGATCCCCGTTGGCCCACTCCCTCTACCTGAGATCACAGCATGATCCGTATTCTCCTCGCAGACGACCACACCCTCCTCCGTCAGGGGCTCAAGATGATGGTGTCGGAGATAGAGGGATTCACAATCACTGACGAAGCGTCGACCGGGAGTGAGGCTCTGCAGAAAGTGCGTGACGGAGTCTGCGACATGATCATTCTCGATCTGGCGCTCCCTGATCGGAGCGGTCTCGATGTGTTGAAGCAGATCAAGAGCACGCATCCGAAACTGCCGGTGCTCGTCCTGAGCATGCACTCGGAGGCGGAGTACGCGGAGCGCGCCTTCCGTGCCGGCGCGTCCGGTTACCTCACAAAGGAGAGTGCGCCCGACCAGCTCATGGCCGCAATCCGGCGGGTTGCCGAAGGAGGCCGATACGTGAGCCCCTCGTTCGCCGAGAAGCTCGCGGCGGATCTGGAGTCGGTGCAGCGGAGCGAGATTCCCCATGAGCGGCTGTCCGACCGCGAGTTCGAGATCTTCCGTCTGATCGTCGCAGGGAAGTCACTCAAGGAGATCGCCGACGTTCTCTGCCTCAGCGCGAAGACCGTCACCACGTACCGCGCCCGGATCATGGACAAGATGTCCATGTCTTCGAATGCAGAGCTCGTCCGTTATGCGGTCGAGAATCGGCTGATCCTCTGACGGTGTAGGTGAACCCGCACGAGATATTGCGCAACCTGCCGACAGCGGCCGCTGCCGCAGGCCACGTAGACTCTTCCGCCATGGTTACGGAAAGCAGCCCTAGCCCTAGGCGAAACCACCGAGCGCTGGTGGTGGAGCAGAATCGAAGCGTCTGCACGCTCATACGGGCGCTTCTGAACCGCGACGAATACGACGTGGAGGTCGCGTCGAACGCTGCTGACGCTACGAACAAGTTGGCGATCGGGAACTACGCTCTGGTCATCATGAACCTGACAGTGCCGCAGGCGGATCCGTTCAAGGTGCTGCGCCAGCTCGAGCTGAGCACCGGCCGAGGCGCACGATGGCGTATGGCGCAGAGACCGTTCGGGCTCGAGCAAGTGGTCGCCTTCACGTGCGAAGCGGAGGCGCGCTATGCAGCGCCCGCGCGGCCGTTTGTTGAAGGCGCACCTCGTCGGTGACGTAAAATTGGCCGGTGATGTCGCACCGGCCCGTTCCGCTCCGCATCGCCGCGTTGCTCGTCCTCGTGGCGATGCTCTTCAGTTGCTCGCGCGAGACGGCATCGCCGCCGACACCAGTACCCTCGGATGACGGCGGAACGCTGATCCGGCGGCTGGAGGCGAATGTCGACACACTGAACTACCTGTTGCAGACGACCGATTACGAGCGAAACGTTCTCGCGTACCTGTACGACCCGCTGATCGATCTCGACGAGAACCTGCGACCGATTCCCGGAACGGCCGATCGTTGGGAGGTCTCACCCGATGGCCGCACGTACACGTTGCATCTAGACCGGCGCGCGACGTTCAGCGACGGAACGCGCGTCAAAGCTTCGGACGTCGTCTTCACGATTCGGAAACTGATCGAAGTGGAGTCGACGCAGTTCGCGGGGTTCTTCGAAGGAGTCGATCTCGACGAGACGCAGGCGCTCGATGAGCACACTGTCCGCGTCGTCTTCAACCAGCCGCTGGTAGCGCGATGGTACGCGTTCAACATCGGCATCCTTCCCGAGCACGTCTACGGCAAGGGTGATTTCCGGACGGCGTTCGGCAACACGGCTGTTGGGAACGGCGCGTACCGGCTGGCTCGACGTGCGCCCGACGGAACGATCGTGCTCGAACGCCGAACGGACTACTGGCGAGCGAAGCCGCCGATCTCACGCATTCTCTTCAAGGTCATCGCCGATCCGACGGTCGCGTGGAACGCGCTCAAACTCGGGCAGATCGATGAGATCCGCGTGAAGACCGACTTGTGGAAGGCGGAGCGAGATCGGCCCGACGTCCAGCGGAAAATTACATTCCACGACGTCTACCTGCTCGGCTACAACTGCATCGCCTGGAACGGGCGCGACCCCGTGCTGAACGACTCGCGCGTCCGACGGGCGCTGGCGATGACCTTTGATGTTCCAATGGTGATCGAGAAGCTCTATCACAGTCAGGCTCGCCCGATTTCCGGTCCATTCACTCCCGACCAATGGGCATACAACACCCGCGTTCCGCCTGTCGCGTATGACCCGGCCGGCGCCGGCGCACTTCTCGCTGCAGCCGGGTGGCGCGACACGAACGGCGACGGCATCCGCGATCGCGGGCGCAGGACGTTGTCTTTCGAAATGCTCGTCCCCGCAGGGAACGCGCAGGGCATCGAGCAGTCGCAGGTGTTGCAGGATGCATTGCGCGGCATCGGCGTGGCCATGAGCATCCGCGTGATCGACGGCGCCTCGTTCTTCGAGTACCTGATGAAGGGGAAGTACCAGGCGGCGTTCATGGGATGGAACCTCGATCCTGATCCCGATCTCTACTCGCTCTTCCACTCCAGTCAGGTTCCGCCCAAAGGCATGAACATCGTTTCGTACTCCAACCCAGAGGTCGATCGGTTGATCGAAGAGGCGCGCCGCGAGTTTGACCACGGAAAGCGCCGCGTGATCTTCCACCGGCTTCACGAGCTGCTTGCCGCCGATCAGCCGTACCTGTGGAGCGTTCAGGTCAGCCAGAAGTGGGCGGTGAGCCGGCGCGTGGAAAACGTCAAGTCATCGAAGGGATACGGCCTCTTCCTCTGGCATCCCGGTCCCTTCCAGTGGTCGCTGAAGACTCGCTGATCGTCGTTGTGCGGGAAGGTGCACGCTCCGTGGCGGCGGTACTCGTGTTCGACTTGCATCGAACGTCCCCCGAGGCCGGCGGCCGGATCGGATGCCTGCGGTGACGGATCTGCAGTTGAGTCTTCTCGTCCGCGGAGATGACGAAGTCGTTCGATCCGAGTGGCTTTCCTGCCCCAGATGCGTCAGCGCTCATTGCGGCCGTGGAAGAATAGGTCGTGGTGGAGGGGTGAGTTTGGTCGGGCAGGGGGGATTTGAACCCCCGACCACCTGAACCCCATTCAGGTACGCTACCAGGCTGCGCTACTGCCCGAA
>JANMSA010000207.1:0-2092 GCA_031388865.1 Acidobacteriota bacterium
GAGCGTTGCGCGCGACGTGCGTCTTCGGATGTACGGAACTTCTGGACAGGCATCAGTCGTCCTCGATTTGAAACGCCTGCCTCAGCACTTCGGCGTCGATGCGATCGATCGGTCGGACGGTGTCACGCTTCATGCGGTACAGCGTTCGAGGGGTGGCCAGCCTGACGCTGGTTCCCGCGATCTCGAGGAGTTGATACTCGAGATCGTCGAATGCGATCGCGCTCCCCAGGCGTCCGAGGATGTCGATCAGATAGTCGGCCTCCGGCGGGCCATACCGCACCGTCGGATACTCGCCCGCAAGATCGTCCGCGGTGATCTCGTCGATCGAGGGGTCGTCGAAGACGCGTCGCAACGCGCGGCGGAGTCGCTTGATGTTCTCTTCGGAAGGGCGGACGAACAGATCGATGTGGCTCGTTGCCCGCTCGAAGCCGTGAAGACCGACGGCCACTCCCCCGACGAGCACGTATTCGACGTTCTCGTCATGAAGGGCCGCCAGAACTGCCATCACGTCCTCGAAACGCACGCGGCGATTGTCACGCGAGAGCTGACGAGAAAAAACGAGAGACGAAGACCAGACCCCCTACCCCCTGGGCGGCGCTGAGGGGATCCTTAGCGCCCACGATCAAGTGGACGACTAAACCAAGGAGGTCGAGATCGAGTGGTCCCAGTCGTCGCCAGAAAGGTCAGGACGGCCGGAGGGACCGCCCGCACAACCGCGAACGGTGAGTCGCTCACCACCGATGATGCTCCAACTCAACATGGTTGCCTGAACCACACCGAACAGGACCAGCGCCCCCGTCCCGGCGTGGCCCATTCAAGCCGAAGTCTCCGGCGGAAACAAACGATCGAATTCAGGGTCCGCGTGCAGTGGGACCAGCGACGGATCATGGCGGGTCCACTGCACGTCCCGCCAGCCGCTCTCCCACGCCTTTCGCAGCGCGGCCATGCTCTCGCTGATGCGCCCGATGCCTGCAAACACACACGCCACGTTGTAGAGGATGATGGCGTCGTTCGGCCGCAGGGTCATGGCCAGGTTCGCTTCACGTGTCGCGTCCTCAACGCGTTGCAGCCGCGCGTAGGCAGAGGCCAGCAGGATGCGCGCGCGCGCGTCTTCCGGGATCTTGGCCAACTGAGACTCGAGTGCTCCGACGAGGCGCAGGGTCATGTTTCGCAGCGTGTCCGCTCGCCCGAGCGCGCCGAGTGCATTGTTGATGGGGACGAACGTGTTGTAGTCCTCCGCCGAATGCGAGAGCGCTTCTTCGGCGAGCTCGGTGAGCTCCTGGTAGCGGCCAGCCGAGAAGAGCAGGCGGAGCAGAAGGTAGTAGCCGCTCTCGATGGATGGGTTCATGCGTACGGCGCGGCGCACGTAGGAGATGGCGTCGTCGAAGCGGCTTTCCCCGTACGCAACCCACGCCTGCGCCAGCAGCGCCTCCGGCGAGGCCTCAGCCAGCGCAATGGCGCGTTCCGCCGCCAGGCGTGCACGCTCGATCCAGGTGCGGGAGCGCTCGTAATGAAAGTAGTAGAGACCGGACACGTATGCGATGCCCGCGTGCGCGAGCGCAAATTGCGGATCGAGGGCAACGGCGTTGTCGAACATCTGCAGCGCGAAGTCCAGATCCTGACGGGCCATGCGCCGCGCGTAGCTGCGTCCGCGCAGGTAGAGGTCGTACGCGTGCAGATTCTCCGTCGGACGCGCAGCGATGGCCTGCTGCTCCTGAGGCGTGAGCGCGATCCTCAGCGCTTCCGCGATGCTGCGTGCGATCTCGTCCTGGACCTCGAAGACGTCCTGCATTTCGGTGTCGTAGCGCTTGGACCAGACCGGAAACTCCGTCTTCGTGTCCACGAGTTGCGCGGTGATGCGCAGACGCGTGCCCGCCCGGCGAAGGCTGCCCGTCAGAGCGAAAGACGCGCCGAGGAGCTGTCCCACCTGCGCCGGCGTCATGGCCTTGTCGCGGTAGGGGAGGATCGTGGCCCGTGAGAACGTCTTCAGCCCGCTGATGTTGGACAGCTCGGTGATGATGTCTTCCGTGATGCCGTCGCGGAGGTACTCGTCTTCCTTGGCTCCGCTGATGTTCTCGAAGTAGAGCACGGC
>JANMSA010000213.1:0-7218 GCA_031388865.1 Acidobacteriota bacterium
CGAGACGCCCACCGAGAGGAACACCGCGGCGAAGCCGGTAGCCCTCAGCTCTGCCAGTCCGAACGATGCCGTGAGCGGATGGTTCAGTTCAAAGTGAACGCCCATCTCGCGGATGCGCTCCACTTCACCGCGGATGACAGAGCGCGGGAGGCGATACTCCGGAATGCCGAAGCGCATCATTCCGCCCGGCTCCGATTCGGCCTCGAAGATCGTGACCTGATAGCCGTAGCCGGCCAGCTCCGCGGCCGCGCTCATTCCCGCCGGACCCGCGCCGATCACCGCTACACGGGGCGCGTTGCGCCGCGGCGTGGGACGCGAGATGCCGGCCGGGTGGAGCGACTCGACGCCGCACCGCTCCGTGACGAATCGCTTCAGCGCGCGCAGCGCGACCGGCGCGTCGAGGGTCTTCCTCCGGCACGCGTCTTCGCACGGTGCGGCGCAGACTCGCGCGCACACCGATGCAAATGGATTCGGCCGCCGGATCTCCTCATAGGCTTCGTCGTATCGTCCCTGCGCGATGAGCTGCGCGTACAGGCCCGAGTCCGTTCGGACCGGACACGCGCTCTGGCACTTCACTTGTGCAAGCCAGTGTTCAAGGCCCGGCACGCGCACGGCGATGGTCATGCTCGTCCCTCCGTACTCACAGCGATGGTTTCCGGCGCAGGCAGACCGGCCGCGACGATCTCGCGCAGCGACGAGAGGAGGCACACGTCGGGTTGCAACCCTGTCTGCCACGCCGCCGCAGTCAGGTAGATGGCCACGGCCAGTTGCTCGATCAGTTGCTTGTGCGAATGGCTGTCAGCTCCGACCGTCAAACACCAGTTCTCGAGAATGCTGCGCTGTCTCAGATACAGCGTCCCGATGAGCGAATGATCGAGTCGCGCCGCCCCGAGCCATTGACGCAGCATCGGCGCGCTTGCCCGGATGAGCATCCGCGCCTGAACATCGAACTCTGTGGTGTCGTAAGTCATCTCGTTGGGCCGCGGCGCTCTTTCGCAACGCCAGTACCGCCTGCTCCGCGAGATCGACAAGCGACGTAAGTCGTTGATGACAATGACAAAGCTGGCATGGACGGCGGCGGCGACCTCTGGCACCGGTGCGACGGATCCCGAAAACGGCCTCGCAGAATTGCGGAATCGTGATGCAGGGCACCGGAAGCGAGTGACACGCGACACGGCGATGCGTGTCGTGAGAGGCGGCCTGGTGAGCGCCGGGCCAGCAGAATGCGCTCATGTCACAACGCGAGAGGACCGCTACGCCATGACCCGCGCACGCCTCCTGATGAAGAGGGCCTATCTCGCCTGGCTCGTCTTCGGCGGCGCTCAGTTTCTCGATCGCGCGCTGCTCAGCGACTGCCTTGACCTCGAAGCCGGTGACGTTCCGCACATCCCGCACGGTTGGCCCTGGGGACGATCATGACCGGCATCGCGGCATCGTGGCTCTTCTGGCGCGGCGTGCCGCAGGCCGGCCATCCGGCCATCGATCGGACGCTCATCGATGGTGGAGAACGCTCCCATGCTGACCTGCTCTGGTTCATCCGCATGCGCTGGCTGGCCGTGGCCTGCACTCTGGTGCTCATCGTTGTCGTGACCACGACTGAAGTGCTGGAAGCCCGCGCCGTCCCGCTGCTGCTCTGGTGGTTCGTGACGCTCATGCTCGCCAACGTGCTCTTCACCTTATGGGCGAAGCTAGGCAGCCGCGACTTCAGCCTGCAGATGATGACTCAGGTGATCGTCGACCTCATGATCCTGACGGGGCTCCTCAACGCCTCGGGCGGGCTGGCAAACCCGTTGTACATCGCCTATCTGTTCCACATCATCATCGCCGGTATTCTGTTGCCCAAGCGAAAGGTCGTCTTCGTCACCGTCCTGGCCATCACACTCTTCTCGCTGCTGATTATCGGCGAGATGCTGCACCTTCTTCCGCACTACACACTGGCGCTCTTCCCGCGTGTTCCCTCCGTGGCCCTGCATGGCGACGGAATGAATCACGCCGTGCACGATTTCGTTTTCGTCGCCGGTCGCGGCGTGCCGTTCGTGGGGGTTCTTCTTCTGACCGCTTACTTCACGGTGATCGCCATCGAGCGGCTGAGGGAGAGTGAGGAGAATCTGGAGCAGACCGCGTCCCGGTCGATGCTGGAAAGGCTCCGGCTGGAGAGCGTCATCGAGACAGCCGGGCTTGGTCTTCTGGTCATCGATGAAGGCCGCAAGGTGGTCTGGTTGAACCAGCGCGCGCGCAATTCCCTGCCTGAGGGGGGTCTCGGACAAGTGGTTGCGCACACGCACGACGAGCCTGCGGCCTGCATCGCCTGCATGGCGGACCGCGCCTTCGTCACCGGAGAGCTCGTCTACCGCGACGTCTGCGTCGGGCCGGTCGACGCGGCGCGCCATTTCCATCACGCCACCTCGCCGGTATGCGGCGAGAACGGCCAGGTGCTGCAGGTCGTTCACCTCATCGAGGAGACGACGCTGCTCAAAGAACTGGAGGCGGAAGCGCTGCACGCCGGAAAACTGGCCGTGCTCGGCCAGGTCTCCGCGGGCCTCGCGCACGAGATCGGCAACCCGCTCTCATCTCTTTCCACGCGTCTGCACCTGATGAAGCGCCGGGCCGGCGACACGGACTTCATCGCGGAGAGCATCGAGCTTCTGAAGGAGCAGATCAGCCGCATCGGACGCATCGTTCGAGGGGTTTCACACTTTGCGCGTGAAAAACAGGACGAGTGGATGCGCTGGGACCTCAATGCCGCGATCGACGAGGCGGTGCGCCTCATCCGGCACGACGCCGGCGCCCGGGCGATCACCATTCGCGCGCGGCTCGATCGCTCCACGCCCGCGGTGTGGGGAGTGAAAGACCAGATCCAGCAAGTCGTTCTGAATCTCCTGCTCAACGCTGTGGAGGCCATGCCCGGCGGCGGCACGATCGAGGTGGAGACCGCCCGGCACGACTCCATGGTTCTGATCTCGGTGAGCGATACCGGTCCCGGGATCGACGAGGCCACCATCCAACGTGTCTTCGATCCGTTCTACACAACCAAGCAACACGGGACGGGACTTGGATTGTCGATCTGTCAGAACCTGGTGCACACGCATCGCGGCACGATCCGCGTTCACAGCGAGCCGGGGAAAGGCTCGCGTTTCACGATCGTCCTTCCGCTGTCGCAACCGCTGGAAAAGCGTCCGCAAGTTCGCGAGGAAACTGCCTGATGCCTCTCAATGTCCTGGTCGTCGACGACGAAGACCTCTTCCGGGAAGACATCGCCACCTTGCTCCGGCTGGAGGGCCACGAGTGCGTCACCGCCGCGAACGGCGAGGCCGCCGTGAAAGCGGCTCAGGCACAACAGCCCGACGTCGTGCTCTGCGATCTGCTGATGCCCGGCATCAGCGGCATCGAGACCATGAAGCGCATCCTGCGTTTGTGGCCCGACGCGCGGGTCATCATTCTCACCGCTCACGCCGCCATCGAGTCCGCCGTGGAGGCGTTCCGCTTCGGCGCCGTCGACTACCTGGTCAAGCCCGCTCTCCCGGAAGACATCATCCGAAAAATACAGCGCTGCGCGGAGGAAAATCGGGCCCAGCAGGAGCTCATGTATCTCCGCCGCGAGATGTCGGAGGCCACGACCGGAACGACCATCATCGGCGAGAGTCCGCTCGTGGAAGCCGTGAGGATCATGATCGCACGCGTTGGAAAATCGCGGAGCCACATCCTGATCACCGGAGAGAGCGGCACTGGGAAAGAGCTCGTCGCACGCGCGCTTCACGAGACTCACTGCGGCCCTCGCAGGCCCTTCATCGCCGTGAACTGTGCCGCTCTTCCTCGTGATCTCCTGGAAAGCGAGTTGTTCGGATACGTGCGCGGAGCGTTCACGAACGCCGTGCGTGACAAGCCGGGCCTCTTCGAACTTGCCAGCGGCGGCACCCTTTTTCTCGACGAGTTGTTCGAAATGCCGCTCGATCTGCAGCCGAAACTTCTGCGAGCCATCGAGCAGCAGGAGATCCTCCGCCTCGGCGCGGTTCGCCCCACCCGCGTCGACGTTCGGATCGTCGCGGCTACCAACCGCGAAGTGAAGCGTGAAGTCGATGAGGGGCGGTTCCGCGAAGACCTCTACTTCCGTCTCGCGGTCGTGCAGATCCCGCTTCCTCCCCTGCGCAACCGCCGCGAAGACATTCCGATGCTGGTCGAGCACCTGCTCCGGCGCCTGAACCGCAAGCTGGGCCGGAACGTGGCCTGCGTCTCCGCTCCGGCCATGCGCCTGCTCATGAGCGCGCATTGGCGCGGCAACGTTCGCGAGTTGGAGAACATCCTCGAGCGGGGGATTCTCCTCACCGACGGACGGACGATCGATGTCGAGCATCTGCCGCCGGAGCTCACGGGCGAGACGGTGTTGCCCGCCACTTCCGACAACCTGCGCAAATCGGTGCGCGCCTACGAGCGCGAGCACATCCGCCAGGTCCTCGAGGCCTGCCGCGGCAACCGCGAGGAGGGAGCGCGTCGCCTCGGAGTCGACTCTTCAACACTCTACCGGCGCATCAAGGAGCTGACGATCTGATCGTTCGAGCGCACGCCAGCGCAAAAGACGTCTGGCGGGACTTCTGACGCAACGCCAAGCCACCCGCTCACGACCGGGTGGAACGCCGCCGCGACCCGATGATCTCCACGAGTGTGTCGAAATCCGCGCGATTGATCAGACCATCCGCGTTGGCGTCGCAGCCCCAGGAACCCGCGAAGTCGCCGTCCTGAGCTGTGTAAGTGGAGTGCGCGTCGCCGTCTTCGATCTCGCGCAGCGTGGGAACGAGGTCGCGCGCGTTGGTGAGGCCGTCACCGTTGCAGTCGCCGCGGGGCGGAGTGTGCAGGCGGTGAATGGTGCTGCCTCTGGAGCTCGCCGTCGCGAAGTAGATCTCCCCGCTCCGCGATTCCGTGATGTCGATGATGAACTGGCCGAAGCCGTTCACGATCGCGACCGGGGGAGCGACGGTGGACGTCCCCATGTTGGGAAAGTAGTAGAGCGCCCGCGTGACGAAAGCTGCCACGATGTAGCCGCGGAAGGATCGGGTTCCTACCGCCCAGGCGCACCAGGCCCGTGGGTGCGACCGTGTCTGGGAACACATAGACGGGAGTGTTGAAGCCGGCCAGCGGCTCGTTGCTGCCCCAGCCGCAGTTGTCACCAGTGTCGACGACGTGAATCTCGTCGCCCGCCTCCGGACCGTTGTCGGCAACGACCACGCGTTGCAGCTGCGGATCCCAGGCGAGGTCATACGGATTGCGCATGCCGAGTGCGAACTGCGCCGCGTTGCCCTGCGCGTCGAGGCGCCAGATCTTGCCGCCATTCCAGGCAGGCTCTTGCGCGGGGGCACGCTCGCCGTACTCGCCGATACCGACGAAGATCGAGCCGTCCGGGGCGACGGTGAGGTTCCCGCCGTGATGCTCATCGGAGACACCGCGCTGGCGAAGATCGATGTCGCCGGGAAACTCCTCAGAACCCTTTCGGCCCCCGTTGCGAGATCGACCGTAGAGATTACGTCATCGAGAACCCTCGACCCGATCCAGGTCGTGTAGTGCACGACCGCCGTCGCGTCGTCGAGCAGCGCCATGCCCAGAAGCCCGCCGTTGCCGCCGGCCTTCGTTGGCAGAGCCGTGACCGGGACGGTCTGCGTTCCCTCGACGCGATGGATCCACCCGTTTGTGGTCGTCGCATAGATCCTCCCCTTCGAGTCGACGACGACCGAGCTCACGAACCCAGGCAGCGGTGCGATCGCCTCCACGGCGACACGACGCTCTCGTCGGGGGTGCGGGTGGTGGAGGGGCCATAAGGCAACGGACGCCGTCGCGCGCTCGCGCGGGCGAGCGCTGGCTCGGGCACGAGACAGTGACCGTCTGAATCGAACCGCGAGCCTCGCTTGCAGGTAAACGACGAGGAGTGCTTTTCGATGCGGTTGAGGATCGTCTTGAGGAGCATCCCGTCTTCTCCGGTTCGATGCGTTCCAGACAACCCCATCTTGCCAGATGCGAGGAGGCGGGATGCATGTTCGCTATGGAAAGTGTGGAAGACGCCGCCCACACATCCACCGCGGTTTCCACACCTTCCACAGCGACCGCCGCTGCTGCTTCAATCGGAAATCACCCACAGATTCTGCGCGAAAGGCGCTTTTCGAGGTGTCATACCGAGGAGTGACTCGCGTTACATGGCAATGCCATGCCCATCGGTGACGATATCCATTCAGACCTCGACTCCTGTCGCGCAAAACCCGAATGCGTGTCCTCTTCGTAAATTCGAATCGCTGCCGCGCGCTCGTCGCGGCGCCGCCAATCGGGCTCGCGTACGTCGCCACGGCTGCGGCTGACGCGGGCCATGACGTCCGCTTCACCGATCTCCTCTTCAGCAAGGAGCCGGAGAAAGACCTGGCGCTGGTGCTGCAGAAGTTCAATCCCGAGGTCGTCGGTGTCTCGGTCCGCAATATCGACAACGTCATCCGCCAGAGGCTCGAGAGCTACGTCGGCGGCGTGGAGTCGCTCATCCGCACGATCCGAGCGGTGTCACGTGCGAAGATCGTCTTAGGCGGCCCGGCGATCTCGATCCTCGAGTGTCGCGCGCTCGACAATTTCGACGCCGACTTTGCAGCTCTGGGAGAGGGTGAGACCGTCATGCCGGCACTTCTCGACGCGCTGTCGGGCGGAGAAAACGGCGAAGGCATTGACGGACTCCACTGCCGGCAGGGTTCCGGCAAAGCCTCAACGCCAGCGTCGCGACTGAAGCGGTTCGGTGGCTCCGGCCTCGAGCGGTGGATCGACTGGCGGCTCTACGCCAGGAGCGGCGCGACCTGGCCGATCCAGACCAGGCGCGGCTGCCCGCTCGGCTGCTCGTACTGCACCTACTCCACCATCGAGGGAAGTGCCGCGCGGTTTCGCGCGCCGGAAGAGGTCGCCGAGGAATTGACGCGGGTGGCGAGGACGATCGCACCGAAGACCTTCGAGTTCGTCGACTCGACCTTCACCATTCCGGAGTCTCACGCGATGAAGATCTGCGAGGAGATCGTCCGGCGAAACCTGCGCGTCACTCTCTCGACGATGGGGGGGAACCCGCTGGGAATCTCCGCGCAACTCCTCGGCATCATGAAGCGTGCCGGTTTCAACTCGATCATGGTGACGCCGGAGTCGGCGAGCGAGACGATGCTGCGCAGCTACCGAAAGGGGTTCGGCGTCGCCGAGGTCGAGCGCGCCGCC
>JANMSA010000781.1:0-1924 GCA_031388865.1 Acidobacteriota bacterium
GCGTCTTGAATTAGGAAGAATTATTTGCGTTGAGATTTGCATCCGATTGAGTCCATTACGAAACTGCGAATAATCTTTGCTAATTCAAGACGCGGCACCCAAGCCACTGATTCGAAGGATCGAATCTCCTGTTCCATTCTCGGTCATGGAAAGAGCAGGGACGACGGCTCGGCCAGCAGCTCACCGCGGCAGATTCACGCACTTCTCAATCTCCGCGAATCCGGGATGAGAGCGCAGTGAATCCCACCGCGGATTCACTTTCAGAAACACCATCGAGACGTCGCGCTCTTCACACGCTGTCTTCAGCCAGCGGATCGCTTCCTCGGCCTCCCCCAGTCCCGCCAGAGGCAGCGCGATCTTCGTTCCGGGAACGTAACGGCTCCGTCGCATCTCGATCAGCCTGTCCACGATGGCGCGGGCCTGCTTCTCCTCACCACGCCTGGCGTGAAGATGCCCGATCATGGAAAGCGGCTCGACGTTCGAAGAGGATCCCCGCAGTGCAATCTCGTAGTGACGCCTGGCCTCGTCGTAGCGCTTCAGGAGTTCATAGGCCTTGCCCAGATTCAGATGGGCAATCCAGAAGTCGGGCGAGATCTCGAGCGTGCGCTCGAGTTGCCGGATGGCCGGCTCGATGCGCCCCTCCTGCAGGTAAAACTGGCCGGCCAGATTATTGATCATCGGGCCGAAAGGCTCGAGCCGGACGGCCTGCTGAGCCTCTCTCTCCGCTTCGCGGTGCCGTCCGATATTCGACAGCAGGTGCCCATATCGCGCATGAACCCAGCCGTCGTTCGGGTTGAGCGAAAGAGCCCGCCGGTAATAATCCTCGGACAAGATCCAATCCCACTCGGACCAGAACGCGATCGTGCCAAGCAGCGCATAGACCTGCGGCTGTTCGGGATCGAGTGCCAGTGCCCGCAAGGTTGCATCCTTGGCCCTTTGGAAGCTCGGGTTGGGCGGCCGATCAAAGCCGATGGGCATGACCGTGTAAGTCTCGCCCAGCGCGGCCCAGGCCAGAGCGTAACGGGGATCGAGATCGATGGCCTTCTCAAAATGTTTGACGGCCATGTCCAGGCGGTCGAAGCGCACGCCGAATCTGTGCATCCGGCCAAGGTTGTACTCGCGATAGGCCTCGATACTGGCCGTGTCGCGGCGGCGCATCCGCTGCTGATCGCGTGCGGAAAGGTTGACGGCAAGCGCGGCGGCAAGACGCTCCGAGATCGAGTCCTGAACTTTGAAGATGTCGCTGGAGTCGTTATCGAACTGACCCTGCCATATCTGTCTGGCGTCGGAAACACGCAGGAGTCGGGCGTTGACTCGCACCCGCCCGTTGGATTCGAGGATACTGCCGTCCAGCACCGCGTCGACTCCCAGCGCTCGGCCCGCGGCCAGAGGGTCCTGATCAATCGCCGAGTACTGCCGGACCGCGGTCAGCGGCCGGACCGTCGCAACCAGACTGATGCGCGAGATCAGTGCATCGGCCATCCCCAACTCCAGCGCTTCATCGCGTTGCGATCCGACGATCGGTTTGAACGGTAGGACCGCAATCGATCGCACCGGCGTCGGCACGGACGCTGCGACCGGACGCTCCGCGCGCGGCCAGAACGCGAAGGCCAGTGCGGCGATCAGGACCGCACCGGCGCCGGCCGCCACCCACGGTGTGCGCGAGGATTCCTCGACCACGAGCGTTGCCGTCGATCGCTCCTCGACGACGATCTCGCTCCCGTCGTCGTCGCGAACCGGCAGGGCTAGCTGATAACCCTGACCGGGAACGGTGGCGATGTAGCGCTCGCCGTCGCGCTTCTCGCCCAGTGCCTTGCGGAGCACCGACATCTGAAAGGTCAGGTTGCTTTCGTCGACGACCAGATCCGGCCAGGCTTGTGACAGCAGCGTTTCCTTGGTCACGATCCGTCCGCTGTTCTCGACG
>JANMSA010000798.1:0-3971 GCA_031388865.1 Acidobacteriota bacterium
GGATCGAGCGGCAGATAGGCTCCGCCGGCGACCACCGTGCCGAGGATCCCGACCATCATCTCGAGCGAGCGCTCGAGGCAGAGCCCAATGATACCGTCGGGTTGCGCGCCGAGGGATTGCAGCAACAGGGCGAGCTCACGGCAGCGGCGATCGAGCTCTTGATAGCTCAGCGTCTGGCCGAGGAACGCCGCGGCTGGAGCGTCGGGCTGGAGCGCCACCCGATCGGCGAAGAAGTCGTGAATGCATCGCTCCTGCGGAAACCCCGCTTGCGTGTCATTGAGCTCGACGATGAGGCGATGCCGCTCCTCGGCCGATAAGATCGAGTATGCGTGTAGTGGCTGGTCGTCATCCTCGGTCACGCTGTACAGCAGCGCCGCGTAATGGCCCGCAAGGCGCTGAATCGCGGCATGCGCATAGAGATCGGGGTTGTAGCGAATGTGGACACTGAACGACGCGTCCTTCTCAAAGATCTCGAATCCGAGATCCGAATAGCCCTCCGGACCGATCTCCGCAACGCTCCGGACGCTCACGTCCCCTTTCGGTAGCAGCGAGGCGAAGCTCGAGTCGCTGATGAAGTTCTGATAGGCGTAATTGACTTGAAACACGGCATTCTTGGTCCCCTGCTTCGAGCGCAGGTTGTCAAGCATTAGTTCGAAGGGGTAGCTGGCGTGCGAGATCGCATCGAGCATCGTCCGTTGCACGTTGCGCAGAAGGTCGCTGAGCTTCGTCGCAGCGTCGCAGCGCGTGCGCAAAGGAACCATGTTGATGAAGTAGCCGACCTGCGCCGCGAACTTCGGGCTGGGACGCACCGTCACTGGCATGCCCACCACGATCTCGTCCTGATTGCTGCAGCGATGCAGCAGGAGCGTGAGGGCCGTGAGGAAAACCGCCGACGGGAGAATGGCGCGCGCACGAGCAAACTCGCGCATCGCGCGCGACAACTCCGCCGGCAGCACCTCCACCACCGTGGCGCCCTCGAAGCTCGGCGACGCGAGACGAGGACGGTCGGGAAACAAGGCCAGGCTCGGCAACTCGCCGCTCAGTTGTTGTTCCCAATACGCTGCGTGCGCGCGCCCTTCCTTCGACGTCAACATCGCCTCTTCCCACGCCACGAACTCCTGATAGCTCGCCGGCGGGGTGGCCGCGGACAGGGGCGTTCCGTCACTGAGCTGCTGGTACGCGGTGAGCAGCGAGCGCAACAGGACGACGGCAGAAACGCCGTCGAAGATCATGTGATGGATGGTAATGAGGAGGATGTGCTCCCGATCGCCGACTGTGAACAGGTCGATGCGATGGAGCGGTCCTCGATCGAGATCAAAGGGCCTCTTGACCCGCCCGCGCAGAAACGCCACCAACTGCGGGTCGTCATCGAACGCAAGGGTCTCGACCTCAATGGTCGTTCTGCATGCACTGTCGAGCAGGTGGCACAGTGTGCCCTCCTTCTCAGCGATGCGCGCGGTGAGAATGGGATGCTGCTCGAGGACGGCATTCCACGCCTGCTGCAGGCTCCGCCCGTCCACGTCGCCGCTGATGCGGATGCAAAGCGGAAGGTTGTACGCAGTCATCCCTGGGTACAGCTTCTGCAGGATGTATAACCCCTTCTGTCCCGCGGCGAGCGGGAACTGCGCGGCGTTCGTGGCAGCGAAGGTCTCGTCTCCCTGTTGCCGCTTTCCGCGATCCTCTAGCAGCCTGAGAATTTCAGCCTTGTACTGGAGAATCCCCTTGCGCAGATCGTTCGTGAGCACGCCGTTCTGCGCGTAGCAGTGTAATTGTCCCGCGTCGGCGGACAATTTCACTCCCTTGCCGGCGAGTGTCTTGAGCAGTGCGTTGACTGTTTCCATGGCGATCCTTTTCAGAACGTCACTTTCTCGTAACTGTCATCGGGGGAGGCCTCGTGCCAGAACACCTGATTCAGGGCCTCGGCATCGTCGAGGTCGGCCGCGATTACGGGCTGCCCGACGAGGTGCAATCTCGCTTCGCCCGCCGCGGCCATCTCCGTGGACGCGGATTCCCTGACCTCCGCCGGCGCACTCGCCATCGGCGGCGCCCAACTCGCGACGATGTAATCGGCAAGCCCTTCGATGGTGCTGTACTCGAAGAGACTCGACGCCTGCAGCGGAATGTGCAGCGACTCGCTGACGAGGGTGACGAGATTCACGCCGACGATCGAATCGACGCCGTAATCGGACATGGGAGCGCTGGCGTTGATCACGGAGGCGTCGATGCAAAGCTCCTGGCACATCGCCGCGGTGATGACCGCGCGGACATGCGCCACGGTGAGGATCTCGTTCCGGTGACCGTCGTTTGACACCGCGACGCCGGCAGGCGCGGCCTCAAACGTCTTCACGAACGCCACCTGCGCGAGATCGGAGCTCATGAGCGCCTGCAGCGCCGCCAGCCCCTCGTGGGGCTCGATCGAACCGAGACCGAGCCGCGCCATGCGGTTTCTGGCGGCATCGTCGCCGGCGACGCCAACCTCGCCCCAGTAACCCCAGTTCATCACCTTGACGGGATAAGCGCGCTGTTGGTGGAGCCTGCGCGCGAAACTGTCCTTGAATGCGCAGCCGGCGGCGTAGTTGGATTGGCCGGCCGGCTTCAGGAACGATGCGATGGAGGAAAAGAAGAGCAGGAAATCCAGCTCGTCCCGGCCGAAGACCTGATCGAGATTCACACTGGCTTCGACCTTGCTCTCGAGACCGGCGCGGAATCCCGATTCCTCCATGCGGGCTATGGACCGATCGTGCAGGACGAGCGCTGAGTGCACGACGCCGTGGATGGCAGAGTGAGTTTGCAGGATCGTGCGGCGGGCCTCGTCGAGCGCGGCGGCGTCCGTGGCGTCGGCCTGTATGTAGACCGGCGAGGGACCGAGGCCGGACAACGCGCCAATCGCCTGTCCGATGGAGGCGTCGTACGTGCGGCGTCCAATCCAGACGATGTGCGCCTGGTATTGCTCGATCATGGCCCGGCTCCACACTTCGCCGATGCCGCGGGCGCCGCCGATCACGACGTAGACGCCATTACGGCGATAGAGCGTCTCACCGCGCGGCTGCTCTGTGATCGCATCGAGCCGTTGACGGAACCACTCCCCTCCGCGATGGGCAAGGACGCTCCCCTGCTTGTCGCAGGGGAGGGACAGACAATCGTGTGGTGAGCTCGACGCGAACGAATCGACGTCCAGCATCCTCAGATCCCAGCGCGGTTGCTCTTTCGCAAGACTTCCAATGAGACCAGCCACACCTGCGTGTGCGGGCGCAATCGGTTCATCGCCAATGACGCACTGTGTGCGGCTGGTGATGAGCGTCCATTGCAGGGAACGGCTGGCATAGCCGAGCTGCAGCAGCGCCTTCGCCATGCGAAAGAGCGTCAGTACGCCCGATTCCTGCTGCGCGACGAGCGAGTCGTCGCCCCCGGCTTCCGGGGCAATCCACAGTAACTGGTCGAATGTGCTCGCCGCCAGTTTCGTCGCAATTTCTTCGACAGTGGCGTCCGCCGTCAGCTGCAGCATTTCTGCGGCCGGGTATGACGTCCGTACCCAGTTGAGATGCGCTCTGTCGTTTCCAAGCAGAAGGACCCGTGCCGATTCTGCAATCGCCATCCGGTCGATCGATTGAGCGGGCACCAGATGCCACACAGGAATGAGTGATTGCAGCACGGCTTTGCGCTCTTCCGGCAGGGTCTCGGCTCGCGCCGGCTCCACAGTGGGGCGGAACCTGCCGTCCGCACCTGGGATCCAGTAGCGCTCCCGCGCGAAGGGATACGTCGGGACAGAAATCCGTTGCGGCGTCTCGGGCAGATGGAGCAGGCGCCAGTCGATGGTCCTGCCGGAGGCCCAGAGGCCGGCCAGCGTCGACAGATCGTATTGCTCGATCGACGCCGCATCCACGGCCGTGGCGTCGTTCCCGGCGACATGATGGCGATGGCAGCCCTCCGGCAACGAGCCAACGGCGATGGCACCGAGCGTCCGCTTCAGC